>JBGVGH010000066.1:0-5657 GCA_045121575.1 Faecousia sp. | reverse complement strand
ATTCAGCCTTAAATTGTTTCTTTGCCATTTCATCGTCTCCTTTTAGCACTCTAATTGTTCGAGTGCTAAAATTATACCACACTCTCCCAAAAAAGCAACCCCCTTAACAAAAAGTTTAATTTTTACGGTCGACGGCTTTTGTGCCCTCCGGGCTGCATTTTTATAACGTGCCCTTGCTTTTTTTATACTTTTGTGGTATCATTATTTTGTATTAAAATGCCCAATTATGGGCTACGGAAGTATAATTACAGACGCAAGTCTATGACATTTAAGGAGAAACTATGATTACTGTCAGCAATTTAGGTATGCAATTCGGCGGTCAGTGGCTGTTCCAGCATGTGGACCTGCAATTTTTGCCCGGTAACTGCTATGGCATCATCGGTGCCAACGGTGCAGGCAAATCCACCTTTTTGAAGCTTCTTTACGGCGAACTGGATTCCACCACCGGCTCTATTTCCATCCCCTCTGAGCTTCGTGTTTCTGTTCTGAAGCAGAACCAGAACGCCTATGACGCCTACTCCATTATGGATACCGTCATTATGGGCAACCAGCACCTTTACGATGTGATGAAGGAAAAGGATGCCATCTACGAAAAGGAAGATTTTTCCGATGAGGACGGTCTGCGTGCCTCCGAACTGGAAGTGGAATTTGCAGAAATGGGCGGCTGGGAAGCCGAGTCCGATGCTTCACGTATGCTCCAGGGTCTGGGCGTTCCCACAGAGCTGCACTACGATATGATGGGCGACACCGACCCCAGACTGAAGGTGAAGGTGCTGCTTGCTCAGGCGCTGTTCGGCAACCCCGACATCGTTATGCTGGACGAGCCTACCAACAACTTAGACATTGAGTCCATCAACTGGCTGGAAGACTTCCTGCTGGACTTCCCCGGCATGGTGATCGCCGTGTCCCACGACCGTCACTTCCTGAACACCGTCTGCACCCACACCGTGGATATCGACTACGGTAAGATCAAGATGTATGTGGGTAACTACGACTTCTGGTATGAGTCCTCCCAGCTGGTGCAGGCCATGATCCGCAACAAGAACAAGCGCAACCAGGAAAAGATCGAGGAACTGCAGCTGTTCATTCAGCGGTTCTCTGCCAACAAGGCAAAGGCCAAGCAGGCAACCGCCCGCCGGAAGCTGCTGGACAAGCTGACCGTGGAGGAAATGCCCTGCTCCACCCGCCGCTACCCCTTCGTGGGCTTCATGCCGGAGCGGGAGCTGGGCAAGGATGTGCTCACCGTCAAGGATGTTTCCGTCACCATCGACGGCGTAAAGCTGCTGGACAAGGTGTATTTCTCCGTGAACAAAACAGACAAAATCGCCTTTGTGGGCGAAAACGAGCTGGCCCAGACCGCGCTGATGAAGGTGCTCATGGGCGAGCTGGAGCCGGACGAGGGCAGCATCAAGTGGGGCGTTTCCACCATCCGCTCCTACCTGCCCAAGGACAACTCGGAATATTTTGAGGGCAACGAGGAGGAACTGGTGGACTGGCTGCGCCAGTATTCCGCCAAGAAGGACGATGTGTACCTGCGGGGCTTCCTGGGCCGGATGCTGTTTTCCAACGAGGATGTGTTCAAGCATGTGAATGTCCTCTCCGGCGGCGAAAAAGTGCGGTGCATGCTGTCGAAAATGATGCTTTCCGGTGCCAATGTGGTGCTGCTGGACCAGCCCACCAACCATCTGGACATGGAGTCCATTCAGGCTGTGAACAAGGGTCTGGAAGCATTCCAGGGCGTGGTGCTGCTGGCCTCCCACGACCATGAAATGCTGCAGTCCACCTGTAACCGGGTCATCGCCTTCCAGCCCGACGGCACCATCCGGGACTTCTATGGCACCTACGATGACTACCTGGGCAAAATCAGCCAGGAGCAGTAACTCCACCCCCTCCTGTCATCCTGAGCGAGCGTCAGCGAGTCGAAGGATCTCTGCCTAAAGGTATTGAATATGTACTATGTTTATATCCTGACCAACAAGGCTCGCACCGTTCTTTATGTAGGTGTAACCAATAATCTTTCCCGCAGATTGTATGAGCACCGCAATCATCTCGTTCCGGGATTTACCAGCAAATATCATGTAAATCTTCTTGTCTACTTTGAACAGACAAATGATGTTCGTGCCGCCTTGGAGCGAGAAAAGCAGCTTAAAGGATGGCGCAGAGAAAAGAAAAGCTTTTTAATTGATTCCACTAATCCAGAATGGAAAGATTTATCCCTTGATTTGGGTTGAAGCAAAGAGATCCTTCGACTGCGCTTCGCTCCGCTCAGGATGACAAACTTTTCTAATACCACAAAGAGGATTATTTTATGAAAAAAATCTTAGACATTATCACTTCCAAAATGCAGGCGGCTTTTGTGGAAGCGGGTTACGACGCTTCCTTCGGCCGGGTCACGGTTTCCAACCGGCCCGACCTGTGCGAATACCAGTGCAACGGCGCGCTGGCCGCTGCCAAGCAGTATAAGTGCGCCCCTATTCAGATTGCCAACGCCGTTGTGGAGAAGCTGAACAAGGACGATTACAGCATGATTGAGGCCGTCATGCCCGGCTTTATCAATCTGAAGCTGTCCGGCGCTTTCCTGCGGAATTATCTGGAGGAAATGCGCGTTGCCGATTCCTTCGGTGTGGAAAAATCCGGTCTGGGCAAGACCATCGTGGTGGACTACGGCGGCGCCAATGTGGCAAAGCCCCTGCACATCGGCCATCTGCGGCCGGCCATCATCGGTGAAACCCTGAAGCGGATGCACAAGTACCTGGGCTACAACACCATCGGTGATGTCCACCTGGGCGACTGGGGCCTGCAGATGGGTCTGATTATTGCGGAATTGCAGGAGCGGCAGCCGGAGCTACCCTACTTTGACCCGGATTTCACCGGGGAGTATCCCACCCAGTCCCCCTTTACCGTGGACGAGCTGGAGGAAATCTACCCCACCGCCTCTTCCAAAAAATCCGACCCCGAATTCTCTCACAAGGCCCATCAGGCCACGCTGGAATTGCAGCAGGGCCGCCGGGGCTACCGGGCGCTGTGGAACCACATCATGAATGTGTCCGTGGCTGACCTGCGGAAAAACTACGACGCGCTGGATGTCCATTTTGAAAAATGGCTGGGCGAAAGCGATGCTGACCCCTATATCCCTGCCATGGTGGAGGATTTGAAGGCCCGGGGCATTGCCGTGCAGTCTGAGGGTGCCTGGGTCATTCCCGTGGCAGAGGAAGGGGACAAAAAGGAAATGCCCCCCTGCATTCTGGTCAAGTCCGACGGTTCCTCCATCTACGCCACCACCGACCTTGCCACGCTGGTGCAGCGGATGCAGGACTGGAATCCCGACAAGATTCTCTATGTCACCGACAAGCGGCAGAACCTGCACTTTGAGCAGGTGTTCCGCGCCGCCCGGAAGGCAGGCATCGTCCGCCCCGAAACCGAGCTGGAGCATGTGGGCTTCGGCACCATGAACGGCGCTGACGGCAAGCCCTTCAAGACCCGGGACGGCGGCGTGCTGCGGCTGGAACAGCTCATCACCGATATGACCGATTTTGTCCGGGCCAAGGTGGTGGAAAATAAGATTGTGGCCGACAGCGAAGTGGAGGATACCACCCGTCGCATTGCCATGGGTGCGCTGAAATACGGCGATCTCTCCAACCAGCCCACCAAGGACTACAACTTCGACATGGAGCGCTTTGCCGCCTTCGAGGGCAACACCGGCCCCTATATTCTCTACACCATCGTCCGTATCAAGTCCATTCTGGCCAAGTACGGTGCCTGGGAAAACCTGCCCATTCAGGAACCCGCCAACGAGTATGCCAAGGATTTGATGATTGCCATCACCAAATTCGCCCCCACGCTGGAGGCGGCGGTGAAGTCCTCCGCCCCCAATATGCTCTGCGCCTACATCTATGAGCTGGCCGGCTGCGTCAACAAGTTCTATCACGAAACCCGGATTCTGGGTGAGGAAGACCGCCAGCTTCAGGCAGGCTACATCAGCCTGATTGCCCTGGCAAAGAACATTCTGGAAACCTCCATCTATCTGCTGGGCTTCTCCGCCCCTGAGAAAATGTAACCGCACCGGCACCGGGGAGATTCTTTCTCCCCGGTGCTCTTCCCAAAAACCGCAACAGGAGAATATTGATTATGCAAGCAGATTTTGAAAGAGAACTTTCTAAAAAAATATTCGCACGCAGGCTCATCACCGGCTGTTTGGCGCTGGTGTTTCTTGCGTTGTTTCTTCTGTTTTTCTTTCTGCGGGAGGCCAGCAAAACCGTGACCGTACACGACGCAGGATACTCCACGCTCTCCTGGACGAAAATCCAGTATGATAATTCCTATATTCCCTTCATTGTTATCAGCTTTTTCGGCTGTTTGATTTCCACCATTGCCCTGATTGTAGACCTGATGATGTGCGGATACAAAACCATTTGCAAGGATCAGCACTGCATCACCCTCTATCGGGGGATGGCACGCCACATTGTATATGTGGACGGCCAGGAAAAGGGCCGGGTAGGTCCCTTTTCTCTCTCCAATGTGGTGGAGGTGTGGCTTCCCAACCGGGTGCAAGTCACCGTCAGCTTCAGCCGGACAATTTGGTACATTGCCCATGTATCTTTCTCTGATAATACCGCTTCCATAGAAGTGTAACCGCAGGAGGTTGTTATGTCCCATACCATTGCCGCCGTTTCCACCGGGCGGGGCGTTTCCGCCATCGGCATCATCCGTCTGACGGGTGACGACTGCGCCGCCGTCGCCGGAAAAGTTTTTGCGCCGCAAAACGGCAGTCCTCTCACAGAAGCCCCCAACCGCAAGCTGATTCTGGGGCAGTTGAAGGACAGTCAGGGGCGCACCATTGACCACTGCTGCGCCGTTTACTGCCGCGCGCCCCACACCTATACCGGGGAGGACACCGTGGAATTTCACTGCCACGGCTCCCCCGCCCTGCTGTCTGCCGCTCTGGACAGCCTGTACAAAGCCGGTGCCCGGCCCGCCCAGCGGGGGGAATACACCAAGCGGGCCTTCCTCAACGGCAAGCTGGATTTGACCAGCGCCGAAGCGGTCATCGACCTGATTGAAGCGGACACCGCCGACGCCGCCGCCAACGCCGCAGGACAGGTGGGCGGTGCGCTGAAGTGGCGGCTTGCCCCCATTTATGACGATTTGACCAATCTTTGCAGCCATTTTCACGCGGTGCTGGACTATCCTGATGAGGACATCGAGGATTTCGGCCTGTCCAATTATGAAGCCCCGCTGGAAGCCGACCGGGCCGCCCTGACTGCCCTGCTTGCCACCTATGGTCAGGGAAAAATTATGAAGCAGGGCGTTTCCGCCGCCATCGTGGGCCGGCCCAATGTGGGCAAGAGCAGCCTGCTCAACGCCCTGGCGGGCTTTGAGCGGGTCATCGTCACAGAAATTCCCGGCACCACCCGGGACACGGTGGAGGAAACCGTCCTGCTGGGCTCCACCCGCCTGCGCCTGCTGGACACCGCCGGCATCCGCCAGACCGACGACCAGATTGAAGCCATGGGCGTGGAACGCTCCAGAGAGGCGGCAGAAAAATCGGATTTGGTGATTTTCGTCTGCGACGGCTCCCAGCCCCTGACGGAAGAAGATGAAGCCATCATGGAGCTGTGCAGCCAGCGGGAAAACGCCATCGCCCTGATAAACAAAAG
>JBGVGH010000065.1:0-8635 GCA_045121575.1 Faecousia sp. | reverse complement strand
TCGGGTCATTGTAAATCAGATAGTCCAATTCTGACCGCTGATACATATTGTCGGCAATCTCATTTTCAACCGCAATCGTATCAATGGCAATCATGCTGCCATCGTTGAATTTCAATTCTACACAGCAGTTATCCATGTTGTAGGCACAAGATATTAAGGTTTTCATGGTATGTCCTCCATAATTCGTGATATAAAGAGAAAATCCCGTCTGACTTCCTGTTAGAAATCAGACGGTATTTGTCCGTATGCACCCCGGAAACCGTCAGCTAACAGTTGATAAGTAAATTAGTTCCTTATCACTGTTAAACCAAGGGTTTTCGGTTTTTTTATATCAAAAAGGAAAAAAGCAAATATTCACGATAGGAAACCTCTTTTCTGGTTTTGGCCGAATATAGTTGGAACGAACTTACTTGCAATCAAAATGAAAGAAATCACCAAGCAAAAAACTCCTCAACTGCCGTATGGTAGTGAGGAGTTTTTATGGAGTTATTCAAGAAACTGCTGATACCAACCTGCATTGGGATAGCCGAATGGCGAGTTGGGGTCTTTGAAAATGGCTTCGGGGAGAATAATCATCACAAGGAACACAACCATCGTAGCGATAGCACCAATAAGCCAATCCTTCTTTGTAGGTTTGTTTTTTCTAAAGGATATAAAGAAGAAAACGGCAATAGGAAGAAACATGAAAATTGTGGTGGCAAGTCCCGGATTATAAAATCCGTAGGTGTCCAGGTAGTTTATGCCACCCTTTATATGCATAAATCCTTCTAACACGCTGATAAGAAATACGCAAATACCCGTTCTTGTAACAAAGGTTTGATTGATTGACTTTAAGGAAATCTGTGAAATCGCCATCATCAACAAAGCTACCTTTTACAAATACTATCAAGATGTGTTCGACCTTTCGGATAAACTCGAAAATGAGTGCTTAGATAGGTGTCAGTTTGATCCTCTAAACTTGTACTGTGCATCACTGGACATAATGTGTTTGGTTTTGCCAGCACAGGCGGACACGAATCGGAAGCGAAAACGGTTCCCGTTTTTCGAGCAGCTTGCTAATTCCGTGCAAAAAAGACGCTTCACCCCCCTTGTATTAGCTATCACAGGCTGATACAGAGTGAGAGGTTAAACCCTGAAAAATCCAGCATTTCCAATGGTTTTTCGGTACTGGACAGCACTTGAAAGCACGGTATTGGGGCTTCTCCTAAGCGGCAGGTCGATGGTTAGAGTCCATTCTAGGGTGCCAAAAAAGTGCCGAAATCCGGATTTTTTCCGGTTTTCGGCACTTTTTATTGGTTACTGCACAATGTTTCTGGCCACGAAAACGCCGCTGGCGGAGGCGTGGGACAAAGAATGGGTGATGCCGCTGCCGTCGCCGATGATGTACAGGCCGGGGTAGCAGCTTTCCAAGTGGTCGTTTACATCCACTTCCATGTTATAGAACTTGACCTCCACGCCATAGAGCAGGGTGTCATCGTTGGCGGTGCCGGGCGCCACCTTGTCCAGGGCGTAAATCATTTCAATGATGCCGTCGAGAATTCGCTTGGGCAGCACCAGACTCAAATCGCCGGGGGTGGCGTTCAGCGTGGGGGTGATAAACGCATCCTCCATCCGGCTGGGGGTGGAGCGGCGGCCCCGAATCAAATCGCCAAACCGCTGCACAATGACCCCGCCGCCCAGCATATTGCTCAGGCGGGCGATGGATTCGCCGTAGCCATTGGAATCCTTGAAGGGTTCGGAGAAGTGCTTTGCCACCAGCAGGGCGAAGTTGGTGTTCTCCGTCTGCTTGGCGGGGTCTTCGTAGCTGTGACCGTTGACGGTGATGATGCCGTTGGTATTTTCATTCACCACCGCGCCCCGGGGGTTCATGCAGAAGGTGCGCACCTTGTCGCCGTATTCTTCGGTGCGGTAGACGATTTTGCTTTCATACAGCTCGTCCGTCAGGTGGGCAAACACGGAAGCAGGCAGCTCCACCCGGACGCCAATATCCACCCGGTTGGACTTGGTGGGAATGTCCAGCTCCCGGCACACCTGCTCCATCCACTTGCTGCCGCTTCTTCCCACGGACACAATGCACTTGCCGCAGGTGTAGGAAGCGTCCTTGCAGGCCACCTCATAGCCGTCGGGCAGCACCTTCAGGGTCTGCACCGGAGTGTCAAAATAGAATGTCACCTTATCCTTCAGATAGGCATATAGATTTTCCAGTACGATGTAGTTGATATCCGTTCCCAGATGACGGACGGACGCATCCAGCAAATGCAGGTCGTGCTGGATGCACAGGGTCTTGAACCGGGTGCCGGCGGTGGAATAGAGCTTCGTCCCCTCCCCGCCGAATTTCAGATTGATGGTATCCACATACCGCATCAAATCCAGAGCAGGCTTTTTGCCGATGTACTCGTACAAGGTGCCACCAAAGTCATTGGTGATGTTATATTTGCCGTCAGAAAACGCGCCCGCGCCGCCGAATCCGCTCATAATGGAGCAGGTCTTGCAGCCGATGCAGGTTTTGATTTTCTCCCCATCGATGGGGCAGTGCCGCTTATTCAAAGGATGTCCGGCTTCAAACACCGCCACCTTCATATCCGGTTTGTGCTGCATCAGCTCGTACGCCGCAAAAATGCCGCCGGGGCCGGCGCCGATGATGATTACATCATAATTCATTGAGATTCCTCCTGTCGGAAATAAAAATAGGTCAACCTTTTTTCTCAATGCTTATCATATCACCGATTTTTCAAAAAGTAAATCTCCAACTTTCGTTTTTAATCCCGCTTTTGCAGTTGCTCCATCAGCCAGGGCAGAACGGTTTCAAATTTCACGCCGTAGCCATGCATCGGAGCGCGAACCGTCTCCGCCGCCGCCCGGGCCACGAATTCCGCCGCCAGCACGCCGCTGTTAAAGGCACTCCAATCCTGCATCAGCGCGCCGACGAACACCGAAGCGAACATATCCCCGGTGCCGTGGAAAGAGCCGTCCACCGCTTCCCGGCTATAAAGTTGGCTTTTGCCCCGCTGCCGCAGGAGAAAGCCCGTCTCCCCTGCCCCGCCGGACGCCCCGGTGAGCACCACAGCGGCACCGTACTGCTGCTCCAGCCGCTGGGCCAGAAGCGGCGCATCTGCGGTGCTTTGGGGGCCGTAGGGCGTTTGGGTCAGCAGGCAGGCTTCGGTAATGTTGGGCAGAATCACATCCGCCCGGCGGCAAAACTCGCCGATTGCCTCCACATATTCCGGCCCGATGCCCCCGTACAGATGCCCATGGTCTGCCATGGCCGGGTCCACAATCAGCTTTCCCGACGGGCACAGCAGTTCATCCGCAATTTGCGATACCAATTTCACCTGCTCCGGCTTTCCCAGGTATCCCGTATAGATGCAGTCAAAGGTGATGCCCTGCTGTTTCCAATGGACCGCAATAGGCAACATATCCGCCGTCAAATCCCGGCGGGTTGGCGTTCCCAGACCGCCTGTGTGGGTGGACAGCACCATGGTGGGCAGCACGCAGGTTTCATGCCCGCAGGCCGACAAAATGGGCAGCGACACGGTGGTGGAGCACTGCCCCAGGCAGGAAATATCCTGCACCGTCAAAATCCGCCGGTACGCCATATCAGCACTCCGCATCCATATCCAGTCCCAACTCCCGGGGCAGGAACCGGGGGCACACATTTTCGCTGGTCATAATCACAGACGCTGCCAGCAGCGCGCCGATGTCGCAGCTTTCCGCCAGGCTCTTGCCGTAGGTCAGGCCGATGGCTGCCCCGGCGCAGAAGGCATCGCCTGCACCGGTGGTGTCTTTCACCTTTACCCGGCGGGCCGGGCAGAAGCCGCTCATTCCATTCATTTCGGCGTAGACCGCCCCCTGGTCGCCCATGGTGACAATCATGGCAGGAATGCGGGCCCGCCGCACCCTTTCCAGCAGAACGGCTTGCAGCCGCTGGGCGTCCATGCCGCTGTAATCATCGGAAAACAGAATCCCCGCCTCCTGCTGGTTGCACACGAAGCAGTCCACACTCTGTAAAAAATCCCGCCGCTCCACCGCAATGCTCATATTGGCCACCGCGGCGTAAACCTTTTTTCCATGCTTTTGCGCCAGCTTCAGCACCCGCTTGATGATTTCCTTGTCCATGTCGATTTCCACCACAACGCTGTCCGCCTGGGCGAAAATCTCGTCGCCGTGCTGCTGCAAAATGTCCGCAATGGGCATCAGGTTCGGCCGTTTGGAAATGGAAGCGGCCACATCGCCGTCATTTTCAAACACCGCAAGCCAGGTGCCCATGCCATCCGGCACCTGGCGCACATAGTCCACATTCACCTTATGGTCCCGCAGCTTGCGCAGCACATCCGCGCCAATGCCCCCTTCGTCCACCAGAGAAACAAAGGTGGGCCGCAGTTCCACATTGGCAATATCCTCCGCGATGTTCCGGGCAACGCCGCCGTGTACCTGCTCCACCCGGCCCACATTGCGGCCCGTGGGGATGTACACATCCTCCGGATACCCCTTAATATCCACAAATACCGCGCCAATGACCACAATTCCCATTTTGTATCTTCCTTTCAGTCCCCGCATTTTGACAGATAGTCCATCAGTTCCGGGGTTTTTGTCCAATAACGGATGCCCCAGTGTTCAAAATCCCACTGCTGCATATATCCGTTGCACTCATAATCGATGTAAAAGAGCTGCTCCCCCTGCAGCACAAAATTGGTGGGGAAATAATCAATATTGGTGTTATGCGCATAAAGCAGAGCGCACATCTGCCGCACCTGCTCCAGACAGGACTCCGGCAGGCAGTCCTTTTTCACCAACTCCAGAACCGTAGGGCCGTCGATATACTCTTTGAGAATCCGCTCCTGCGCCCGGTCGGCTTCCAGCAGCCGGGGCATGGGAATGCCGATGGCGGAGAGTTTTTCATAATCCCCCAGCTCAGAGGCCATCTTGTCCCCAAACTGGTAATAATCGCAAGGCTCGTGATGAATCTGCTTAAGCACATACGCCCTGCCCGCTTCGTCCCGCACCAGATAGGAATAGCCGCCCTTGCCATGGCCCAGCAGCTTTTCCACCTGATAGCTTTTTCCGCAAACGGTCATGTTTTCCATTTTATTTCTCCCGATCCAGCCGGAACTGCACAGACCCACGCAGATATTTCAGATAATGTTCGTCCTGGCACATTTCCTTCCCCGGCACATCGGAGAGCTTGGCCACCGGGCGGCCGTTGACATATTGCAGCTTGATGACGATGTTCAGCGGCTCCACCCCCGTATCATTGGAGCAGAAGGTGCCAATGCCGAAGGCCACCTTCGTCAGGCCTTTGAAATAGTCATACAGCTTCTGCGCCCGGTCAAAATCCAGGCTGTCGGAAAACAATAGCTGCTTCTGCCGGGGGTCAACGCCGTATTTTTCATAGTGAGCAAGAATCTTCTCTCCCCAGGCGTAGGGGTCTCCGCTGTCGTGGCGCACGCCGGAATAGTTGTTGACCATGGAGCGGTTGAAGTCCAGCAAAAACAGGTCGGTGGTCAGCGTATCCGTCAGGGCCGTGCCGTTATCTCCGTCGTATTCGCTGTACCAGTCCTGCATGGCATAGTGGTTGGTATAGGCCAGGGGGATGGAATCAATGCCCTGATACATCTGCACAAACTCATGGGCATAGGTGCCGATGGGCTTGATGCCGTACTTTTTGGCAAAATACACATTGGAAGTGCCCACGCAGTTGGCCGTTTCCGTGGTCAGCCGGTGAATCACCACATCCTCCCACTCCCGGCTCAGACGGCGGCGGGCGCCGAACTCCGCAAAGGAAAAGGTGTAGGTGCCGTTTTGGAAAAGGCGGATTTTCTCATCCAGCCGCTGCTGCGCCCCCTGGCGCAGGGCTTCATAGTCAAAGTGCATCCGGAAATACACCTCATTGACAATTTCCAGCAGGTAAATTTCAAACTGCATGGCGGAAAACAGCGGGCCGCTGACCACAATGGACAGCTCCCCCTCCGGGCTTAAGCCTGTGGTCACATATTCCCGGATGGGATGCCACAGCCGCAGAAATTCCACATAGTCATTTTTGATAAACCGGATGGAGCGCAGATAATCCAGCTCCTCCTTTTTGAATCGCAGGCTGCACAGATGGTCAATCTGGTCGTTGATTTCCTCCAGCATTTCCGGCGTGAACACCACACCGGCGTTTCTGCATTTGAAATAATACTCGCCGTTGAGGTCCGTGTGCTTGTGAAAAATCACCTGATTCATATTGAACTTGTACAAATCGGTATCCAGCAGAGATACCACAATGGGTTCCAGTTTCATTATTTTGCCCCTTTGCCGATATTTGATTTAGTTTATCACAAAGGACGGGGTAAAACAAGCCCTTTGCACAGCATTCTTCCGTGGTCACGCACATTGGGGCTTGACAGGCGATTTCTCCCAGAATACAATAAGAGCGGATGTCAAATCAAAGACGCCGATTCTTCCGAAACCAATCTGTAAGGAAAGGGGTAACACCATGAATCGACAAAGAAAGATTTTTCTCACAATCGGATGCCTGCTGCTGGCGTTTGCCATTGTATTCCTATGCTATGCGCTCCAGCATCCGGAAGCCAGCTTTCCCTGAAGTAATTCCATCACCTATACCATTTACTGCGTCTATCTGCTTGTCGACCTTCTGGCCTTCGTGCTGGCAGCTCTAAGCAGGAATAAACGAAAATAATAGAACACGGGGGTGCCGCAAACGCGGCACCCCGAATTTTTTGTTAAGGCACAATCTTGGCAACGCCGGTGTCGATGGCAGCCTGGCGCACCGCCCGGGCCACCGAATCATGGGCACGCTGGTCATAGGCATAAGGCAGGATGTAATCTCTCCGCAGCTCCTCATCCGACACGCAATTGGCAATGCCCCAGGCGGCTGCCACCATCATCTCCTGATTGATGGTGCCGGCCCGCACATCCAGCGCCCCCCGGAACAGGCCGGGGAACACCAGCACATTGTTAATCTGGTTGGGATACTGGGAAGAGCCAGTACCCACAATATACGCCCCGGCTTCCTTCGCCTCCTCCGGCAGAATTTCCGGCACCGGATTGGCGCAGGTGAACAAAATGGGCTTTTCCGCCATGGAGCGCACCATTTCTTTGGACACGCAGTTGGGGCCGGAAACGCCGATAAACACATCCGCATTCTTCATGGCATCGGCCAGGGTGCCGGTCAGGTGGCGGCGGTTGGTCAGCTTTGCCAGTTCCTGCTGGGCCGCATTGGGCCAGGTGGCTCCCTCCACAAGGATGCCGCCCCGGTCGCAGGCCACCACATCTTTCACCCCAAAGGCCATCAGGAACTTGGCAATGGAAATTCCGGCGGCACCCGCGCCGTTGATTACCACGCAGATTTCCTCCATTTTCTTTCCCACCAGCTTCAGGGCGTTCATCAGCGCAGCCGCCATGACGATGGCGGTGCCATGCTGGTCGTCGTGGAAAACGGGAATGTCCAGCTCCTGCTTCAGCCGGGTTTCAATCTCAAAGCAGCGGGGCGCGGAAATGTCCTCCAGATTCACGCCGCCAAAGGAACCGGCCAGCAGCTTGATGGTGTGGATGATTTCCTCCGTGTCCTTGGAGCGGATGCACAGCGGATAGGCATCCACATTGCCGAAGGTCTTAAACAGGGCGCACTTGCCCTCCATCACCGGCATTCCCGCCTCGGGGCCAATGTCGCCCAGGCCCAGAACGGCGGTGCCGTCGGTGATGACCGGGACGGTGTTCCAGCGGCGGGTCAGCTCAAAGCTCTTTTCCACATCCTCGTGAATGGCCATGCAGGGCTCCGCCACGCCGGGGGTGTAGGCCAGGGACAGCTTTTCCCGGCTGTCCACCTCCACCCGGGAAACCACCTCGATTTTGCCCCTCCACTGCCCATGCTTTTTAAGCGATTCTTCTCTGTAATTCATATTGCTTTCTCCTTTGCCCAACGGATTCCATATTGCAGATTTCTTCACGCCCTATCATAACGCTTTTTACGGAAAAAGTAAATGCCCATTCCCTGCATCCGCCAAAATAAGCCCCCATCCAGCACTGCATCACAAACGCCACCCCAACCGGGGTGGCGTTATACGCGTGCAATCATTGTTTCCTGCGCCATCGGTATGCGCTCAGAGAAGCGGTTCGCTTATCTGGCACTTTTTGAACCAGATAATCGCAGAGCCTGTCGCTGTATGCGTATTTCATCAAATGAGGTGTGCGCCTTAGCTTTCCCCGGAGGTTTGTATCTATCATCGGCATTTTTGCGTTGCTGATATAAATACACTCCGAAGGGATACCCTTGCCAACATGCTCTCTGCAAGCGCCGATCGCCACAATATCTTTCAATGCTATGCGTTGCGTCCTGCGGAATGGGCACCGCCAAATAGCCTGACTCTCCGTAATTTCCAGAGTGGCAAAAAACTTCTCCCAAAAAGCATAGTGTGTTAAGAGCGAGCCCGCAATAAAGAGCACCAGTCCCAGCAAAAAACATCCACCCCGCTCTTCCTCTTTGACCATTGCGCTGTTGAACGCCATGCCAAACATAATATATCCCGGGAACAAAATGTATAGTGCCATGAAGAAATAGCGATAGCAGTACCGAATAAGCGGCTCAGGATGAAATTTCATTTTCAAATCCCTCCTCATTTCCAAATTGTTTTAT
>JBGVGH010000064.1:0-7732 GCA_045121575.1 Faecousia sp. | reverse complement strand
CATGCTCATTTCGTCCACGATGACTGCGTCCGCTTTCAGCGGATTCATTTCATCCCGCAGGAAGGTCATCTGCCCGGATTGGGGGTCAACGGAGGCTTCCAGCAGCCTGTGAATGGTGGAGGCTTCCTCCCCCGTCACCTCCGTCAGCCGCTTGGCGGCCCGCCCGGTGGGGGCAGCCAGCACGCACCGCAGCCCCATCTGCTGAAACACCGACAGCACGCCCCGGAGCACCGTGGTTTTGCCCGTGCCGGGGCCGCCGGTGAGCAGCAGCACGCCGCAGTCCGTGGCCTCCCGGATGGCATCCTTCTGATTTTCCGAATAGGCAAGGCCACACTCCCGCTGGGCCAGTGCCAGCATATCCTCCATCCGGGGTTCCTGCGGGAAATGCCGCCCGGCTGCGGCGCACAGCCGCTTGTGAATGTAGGTTTCCGCCTCGTACAATTCCGGCAGGTAGACGAGAGTCAGCCCCGCCAGTTCCTCCCGCACCAGGCGCTCCGCTTCCAGCAGCCGCGCCACGCCGGAAGCAATGGCTTCCTGCTCCACTGAGAGTAGCTGCGCCGTGGCCATGGTCAGCTTGTCCTCCGGCAGGAAGCTGTGACCCGCCTGCAGGTTATAGCGCAGTTCAAACAAAATGCCTGCCTCCACCCGGCGGGGGTCATCTGCCGCCACGCCCAGCTCAATGGCAAACCGGTCTACTGCCCCAAAGGGAGCTTCCAGCCCCTCATCCATCAGAAGATAGGGGTCCTCATACAGCAGCTCCACCGCCTGCTCCCCATAGAGCTTGTACACCCGCACCGCCAGCTCCGACGGGAGCTGGTGAGCGGTAAAGAATTCCATCAACTGGCGCATACCCACCCGCACGAGAAATTCCTCACCGATGGCCTTTGCCTTGGCCGGAGAGATGCCGGGAATTTCCGCCAGACGCTGGGGCTCCCGCTCCATAATCAGCAGGGTCTGGTCGCCGAACCGCTCCACGATGCGGGCGGCGGTACGAGGGCCGATTCCCTTGATGATGCGGCCGGAGAGATATTGCAGGATTTCCGCGCTGCTCTGGGGCATGAGCCGCTCCAGAAATTCCGCCTCGAACTGGCGGCCGAAGCTGGCATGGGTGGTCCAGCGGCCCGTGACCATCAGCCGCTCGCCGGGAGAGGGCATGGGAATGGTACCCACCACCGTCACCGTCTGGCCATCGGCACACCGCAGCCGCAGCACCGCGTACCCATTGTCATAATTCTGATAAACCACGGCACCGATGGTGCCCTGCAAAATCTCAGGTTCCGTCAATTCTCTTTCGCTCCTGTTCCAGCCACCGGAGATACTGCTCCGGCGTCATCAAATCCATGTTTGGTTCCTGTATTTCCGGTGCCACGCCGTGACACACCAGTATCCATTTTCCCCGGGCCAGTCCTATCTGGCGCAGATACCGGCAGCGGCGGCAGGCCCCCGGCACCTGCCCGGGCAGGCAATGCACCACCAGCGTATACTTTTCGCCGCCGGTGAGCCACCCGCCCAGCACCGCCCAAAGGGCGCAAAACACACCGAAGGCCGCAAACAGCCCCATCAGTACATCCCAAATCATCCATCCCACCTCTCCTCATTCTATGAAAAGGCGGGGCGTTTTGTGCTTTTCTTTAGTTTACTATATTTTTCCGGCTTTGAGAAGCCCCTTTGTAAAAATCTTTCTGCCCCGGCAGGGAGCCTTTTTCGGATGTTTTTGAGAAAATGCGCTTTTCCCTCTTGTAAAATCTTCCTGATTGGCGTATAATAAGGGAAGATTTTGACCAAAGAGAGGGAAATCCTATGGAACTGATTACCGTTCGTGAACTGTTCAAAAACACCGAGAAATTTGCCGGACAGGATGTGGAAATCGGCGGCTGGGTTCGCAACCGTCGTCCTTCCAAGCAGTTTGGCTTTATCGTCCTGAACGACGGCACTTATTTCACCCCCGTTCAGGTGGTTTATAATGATACCCTGGAGAATTTCCAGGAGATTTCCAAAATCAACATCGGCGCTGCCCTGATTATCAAGGGCAAGGTGGTGCTGACTCCCGGCTCTCAGCAGCCCTTTGAAATTCAGGCCGAAACCGTCACCGTGGAGGGCCCCTCCACCGGCGACTATCCCCTGCAGCCCAAGCGGCACTCCATGGAGTTCTTGCGCACCATTCCCCACCTGCGCCCCCGGACCAACACCTTCCAGGCTGTTTTCCGTGTCCGCAGTCTGGCTGCCATGGCCATTCACAAGTTCTTCCAGGACCGGGACTTTGTCTATGTGCACACGCCCCTGATTACCGGCTCCGACTGTGAGGGTGCGGGTGAAATGTTCCAGGTCACCACGCTGGATTTGAACAATGTCCCCAAGACCGAGGACGGCAAGGTGGACTACTCCCAGGATTTCTACGGCAAGCCCACCAACCTGACCGTTTCCGGCCAGCTCAACGGCGAGACCTTTGCCATGGCTTTCCGCAACATCTACACCTTCGGCCCCACCTTCCGCGCTGAAAACTCCAACACCACCCGCCACGCTGCGGAGTTCTGGATGATTGAGCCGGAAATCGCCTTCGCCGACCTGGGTGACGATATGCGTCTGGCGGAGGATATGATTAAATACATCATTTCCTATGTGCTGGAGAATGCTCCGGAGGAGATGAACTTCTTCAACCAGTTTGTGGACAAGGGCCTGCTGGACCGGCTGAACAATGTGCTCAGCAACGATTTTGGCCGCATCACCTACACCGACGCGGTGGCGCTGCTGGAAAAGCACAACGACCAGTTTGAGTACCCCGTGAGCTGGGGCTGCGACTTGCAGACCGAGCACGAGCGGTATCTGACCGAGGTGGTGTTCAAGAAGCCTGTGTTCGTCACCGACTATCCCAAGGAAATCAAGGCTTTCTACATGAAGCTGAACCCCGACGGCAAGACCGTGGCGGCCATGGACTGCCTGGTGCCCGGCATCGGCGAAATCATCGGCGGCTCCCAGAGAGAGGACAACTACGAAATTCTGGAAAACCGCATCAAGGAGCTGGGCATGAAGCCGGAGGATTATGGCTTCTACATGGATTTGCGCAAGTACGGTTCCGCCCGTCACGCCGGCTTCGGCCTGGGCTTCGAGCGGTGCGTCATGTACCTGACCGGCATCGGCAACATCCGGGACGCCATTCCCTTCCCCAGAACGGTGGGCAACTGCGAACTGTAAAAAACGAAACGCCTGCGGCTTTCGCCGCAGGCGTTCTTTTATCCCGTTACCGCTTCCTGCAGCATCCGGGCGATGGGCAGCATCCGCTCCGGTGTCAGCTTACACACCTTTCGGTCGTAGCTGAGCATACCGTTGGTTTCGTCCTCCACATCCGACACCTGGGTGTAAATGGCGGCGCAGAGGCCGTTTTGCACCGCAGGCAGGATTTCCGACCGGTAGAGTTTTTCCACCGCCGCGGCAAATGCTGCCTGATCTTTGAATTTTCCATAGCCGTAGGTTTTCTCGGGATTAAACACATGGCCCTCCGGCTGGAAGCTGTATCCGCCAAATTCCGACAGCACCAGGGGCTTGTCCCCCGCCTTCAGCTTCACCCGGCGGAAATAGACATGGCGGCTGTCCACATCACTTTTTTCCCGGCAGAACCAGCCGGAGGTGCTGTCGATGAAGCGGGTATCGTCCAGCGCCCGCAGTCGCTCATGCACCGCGTCGCTGTCGAACTGGCCCCAGCCCTCGTTGAAAATCGTCCAGTAGCACACGCAGGGATGGTTCCAAAGCTGCTGCACCGTCAAATCCATCTGCCGCAGAAATTCCGCCCGGTTTTTTTCATCCCGGTGCATCTTCCGGTCATTTAACTTCTGAATGCCGATGGTGGGCAGGGCCGTATCCCGCAGGAAAGCGTAGACGCCGTTATTCACCATGTCCTGAAACACCACCATGCCCAGCTTGTCGCACTGGTAGTAAAATTCCTCCGGCTCCACCTTGATGTGCTTGCGCAGGGTGTTAAAGCCCAGCTTTTTCATTTTCAGAATATCCTCGGCGTAGCACTCGGGCGTTGCGGGGGTAAACAGGCCGTCGGGCCAGTAGCCCTGGTCCAGCAGGCCGTGGAAAAAGTAGGGTTTCCCATTGAGGCACAGCCGCTTATAGCCACCGATTTCCTTGATTTCCAGGGTGCGCAGCGCAAAATAGCTCTGAATTTTATCCGCCCCGGCGGTCAGCTCAAAGTCATAGAGGTGGGGATTTTCCGGGCTCCAGAAGTTGGGATTTTGCAGGTTTATGGTGGCTTTTCCCTCTTTTAGCAGGAAAGTTCCTTCCCCCGCAACCGTCAGTTGCCCGTCCAGCGGCGGCTCAGTTTCAATGGTGACACTGTCTCCCGCGCAGGCAACTTTCAGTTGCCGCACATAGGTTTCCGGCACACTTTCCAGCCACACCGTCTGCCAGACGCCGGACACCGGCGTGTACCACATGCCGCCCCGTTTCTCCGGCAGCACCTGCTTGCCAAAGGGCTGGGTGCGGTCATACAGGCTATCCAGGCACAGCAGCCGCAGTTCGTTTTCCCCGGGAACCAGCGCCGTGGTGATGTCAAAGGTGATGGCATCATACCCGCCTTTGTGGCTGCCCATCGGGCGGTTGTTCAGGAAGCATTGCAGCTGCTGGTCCGCCGCGCCGATGTGCAGCAGCACCCGCCCCCGGTTGAAATTTTTCGGCAGGGTAAAGACCCGGCTGTAATGGAGAATCTCCCCCTCCGCAAAATGCTTCCCTACTCCAGAAAGCTGGCTTTCCGGGCAGAAAGGCACCCGGATGGAGAAGTGATCCCCGCCCGCCTCCAGGCTCCATATTCCGTTGAGGTTCAGGTAGCTGTCCCGCCGCAGCTGGGGGCGGGGATAAACCGTCCAGGGCGTTTCCCCGGTTTTGAGCAGGTTTTCCCCTTGCTCTGTCATCAAATCAACCGGCATGGCGCGCCTCCTTTTTCATAGAACGCAGCAGCAGAATCAGCACCAGCCACAGCAGCGCCGTGGACACCAATGCCGCCAGGAAAATGTTGGCATTGGGCAGGAACGAAAAGGTGCCGTCGTCATTTTGAATCTGCTGGGCATTGCGCAGCACCGCCGCGCCGATGGCAGGGCCAATGACCCCCGGTACCAGCACGCAGCCGAAAATCCGCAATCCCTGGAACATCCCCGCCTTGTTTTTTGGGGTGTAGTCCCGCAGCGCCGCGCCGAAAATGGCACCGCCGCCCAGATTGCCGCACATCATCAGCAGCGACCCCAGGAACACCGGCACTGTGCTTCTGGTGAAATACAGCAGGATGTACCCGGCCATCAGCAGCACCACCACGGGAATCACCGCGGTGCGGAAACCCTTTTTGTCGTACACCCGGCCGTAAAACAGGGTGAAAATTGCCGCCAGCAAAATGGCGGGCGCCATCACCAGCACATAATTGTCCATGGCCAGGGATTCTCTGTAATAGATGATGAGATAGGGCATGAACACCTGAATTGAAATGTTAAACGCCGCCGTTGCCGCCAGCACCGCATACAGCTTTCCATTCTTCCGCACCACGCTGGGGCGGAAGCCATAGAGGATATTGCGGAAATAGTTCTGATTCTCATCGCTGCGCACTGCCTTGTCTTCAATGAGAAAGATGCCCAGCACGCCAATCAGGGTCACCACCACGCCGATGATGGTGAAAATCACCGTCCAGCTTTCACTTTGGCTCAAGTCGAAGCCCATAAATCCACCGAACACCACCAGCACCGCCAGCAGCGGCATCATAGCATTGATGCCCTCTGCCCTGCCCCGGTTGGTTTCGTCGGTGGAATCGGTGAGCCAGGCGTTGAAGCAGGCATCGTTGGCAGATGAACCGAAGAAGGTCATCACGCAGTCCATGATAATCACCAGCGACACACCCACCGCCGCGGCGGAAGATGCCGCCGGGAACAATTTGCCAATCACATCCATCCGAATCAGGGAAAAGCTCCAGATGGTGATGCCCCAGATGATGTAGCCGCCGCAGATAAACAGCTTCCGCTTGCCCAATTTATCCGACAGGGCGCCGATGAGCAGCGTGGTCACCGTGGCGGCCACGGCAGATGATGCCACCATCAGGGAAATGGCATTGGGGCTGGCGTTGAACATCTCGTAGATGAACACATTGAAATACATATTCTCCACCACCCAGGCCACCTGCCCCACCAGGGAAAAAATCACCAGTGCCAGATAAAACCGGGGAGATTGCTTTGTCGCGCGCATAAATCTGCCTCCTGAAACTTTTTTGAAAAAAGGCCGCTTTTCAGCGGCCTTGTCTGGCTCCGAACCGGGACCACATGATAATGGCCAACTGCCCGGGAATTCCCAGCAGCAGAAGCTGCCAGGCAAAAACGATTGTCACGGTCAGCGCTGCCAGTGTCGACCACATCAAAAGGGAAATAATCAGGTAATTGCGCCATGGGTTAAACCAGATGGAATTGAACACCAGCCAAACAATCATGCTCACCGGCACCGCATACACAAAGGGCAGCCATTTCCCCTGCAAATCCGGCCAGAGCAAATCCATCACCACAAAACAGGCTGTTGCTACAAACCAGCAAATCAGTACGCTCAGCGCTGTGACAATGGCGTGCATCCGCACCTTCCCCGGCGCGTCCGGGGCTTCCGGCATTTCCGATGCTGCATTCTCCTCCGGAGCAGAATGCTCTTTTTCCAGCAGGTAGTCCAGCGTCACCCCAAACAAATCCGCAATGGCTTTCAGCACCAGCACATCCGGCAGCGATTCTCCCCGCTCCCATTTGGACACGGCCTTGTCGGAATAGTTCAGCTTTTCCGCCAGCTCAATCTGGGTCATTTTTTGGCTTTGCCGCAGGGCTGTGATGTTCTCGGCAATGGTCAGTTTCAAATCATCCATGTGGTAACCTCAAAATCTGTGATGGGGTTATCTTATCACAAAATGTGGCAAAAATCAACCGCACGCCCCCGGGAAAGAGGGCGTGCGGTTTGAATTTTTACTTCAGGACTTCGTCAAAGCGGAAATAGTGCAGGGTGTTGTTGTAGGAGATATTCTCCACCATCTGGCCCAGGAACTTCATGTCGGCGGGATACTCGCCGTCCTCCACCATCTGGCCGAACAGGTTGCACAGTATCCGGCGGAAATATTCGTGACGGGTGTAGCTGAGGAAGGAGCGGGAGTCGGTCAGCATTCCGTTGAAGCTGCCCATGACGCCCAGGCTCATCAGGCTCACCATCTGTGCCTCCATGCCGGGCTTGTGGTCATTGAACCACCAGGCACTGCCCTGCTGGATTTTGCCGGGGATGGGGCTGTCGGTCTGGAAGCCACCCATGATGGTGCCGATGATGCCGTTGTCCGCGGGATTCAGAGAATAGAGGATGGTCTTGCCCAGTGCGCCCTCATCCTCCAGCTTGCCCAGCAGCTTTGCCAGGCCCACTGCGTTGGCCGCGTCGTTCATAGAGTCGAAGCCGGTGTCGGGGCCAAGCTGACGGAACATCTTGGGAGAATTGTCCCGCAGGCAGCCGAAGTGGAGCTGCATGACCCAGTCCCGCTTGTAATATTCCCGGCCCACCGCAATGAGCATGGCGGTGTGGTAGGCCAGCTGCTCGTTCCAGGTGATGCCCTGGCCAGCCTTGGCGCGGCGGAAAATATCGTCCAGCTCCGCTTCCTCCGCTTCCACGCAGAAGCAGTAATCCAGCGCATGGTCAGAAACCCGGCAGCCGTGGTCGGCAAAGTAGGCAATCCGGTCCCGCAGGG
>JBGVGH010000063.1:0-4056 GCA_045121575.1 Faecousia sp. | reverse complement strand
CTTGCCGTCATCACCTTCCATTCTCTGGAAGATAGAATCGTTAAGACCGGAATGGCGGAGGCGGCCAAGGGCTGTACCTGCCCGCCCAATTTCCCGGTGTGTGTCTGCGGCAAAAAGCCGCTGGTGAAAATCATCAGCCGCAAGCCCATTGTATCCGGCGCGGAAGAGCTGGAGCGGAATCCCCGCGCCAGAAGCGCCAAACTTCGTATTTGCGAAAAGATATAGAAAGGAAGCGAATACCATGGCAGTCAGAACCGATATTCAATATGTTGCCTACCGCGTGGACGGCAATACAGCCCGCAAGGTTGAGCGCACCACGGAAGAAAATACCGCCGTGCCTGCCTTTGCGCACCGTCCTGTTAAGAATCGGGTGATTGCCGTGGATCCTGTTGCCATCTGCGGTATCGTGATGGCCGTGGTCATGCTGTGCGCCATGTGTGTGGGACTGCTGCAGTACCGCGCCTGCCTGGTGCAGAGCCAGCAGATGAGCGCCTACCTCCAGACGCTGGAGGAGGAAAATCAGCAGCTGAGCCGTACATACCGCAGCGGTTATGATGAGGACGAAATCATGGACATCGCCCTGGCTGCCGGAATGGTGCCGGCGGATTCCGTGGCGACGGTCTGCCTTTCCATGGAGGAGCCTGCACAGCAGGAGCCGCAGATGAGCTTCTGGCAGACCCTTACCGTTTTCCTTGCCGGAATTTTTGCATAAAGTTTGTCCCGGCCCATACAATTAGGATAGTAGCTGCAATGGGCAGTAAGGGATTCCCTTGCTGCCCATTTTTGCAGCATCCTGACAGGCGGCTTTGCCTGTGGAGAGGGTCGGTGCTTATGGCAAAAAAACGGAAGAAGGAACTGGAGCGTGTCCGGACAAATTCCGGTCACCACAGGCGGATTCTCACTGTGATGGCGCTGCTGTCGCTGGCGGCGTTTGTCCCGGTGGCGCTGCGGCTGTATGAGCTGATGGTGGTGCGCTACGAGCAGTACGCCGCGCTGGCGCTGCGCAATCAGACCCGCACCACCACGGTGGCGTCTGCCCGCGGCACCATTTACGATGTGAATATGAATATCCTTGCCTGCTCCCAAAGTGTGGAAACGGTGTACTTAGACCCCCATGAATTAAAGCAGGCAGGGGAGAATATCGGGGATATTTCCCGCTTTTTGGGGGAATTACTGAACATAGACCCGGCGTGGGTCGAAACCCAGGCGGTCGATACCCGCCTGCGCTACAAGCAGATTGCCGCAGGGGTGGATTTGAAAACCGCCTCCCAAATCCGGGCGTATATCAATGAACATGACATTTCCGGCATCCATCTGGAGCCGGGGGCGAAGCGGTATTATCCCAATGGGGCGCTGGCCTCCCAGATTATCGGCTTTACCAATGCCGAGGGCGTCGGCTGCGAAGGGGTGGAGGCGGCTTACAACAGCTATTTGCAGGGAAATCCCGGCAAGGTTATCACCACCAAGGGCAATAACGAAATGGATATGCCCTTTTCCTATGAAAAATATGTATCTTCCATTCCTGGCTGCGATGTGATTCTGACGCTGGATGCCACGGTGCAGCAATGTCTGGAAAAGCGGATGGAGGAGGCCATCGCCCGCTATGATGTGCAAAACGGGGCCTTTGGTCTGGTGATGCATGTAAAAACCGGGGAGATTCTGGCCATGTCCACCCTGGGGGGCTATGACCCCAACAATTATCTGGAGATTTACGACACGGCGCAGGCGCAGAGCGTGGAGAAGCTGCGGCTTGCCATGCTGCTGCACCCGGAGGGCAGCGAGAGCTATGAAAACGCCCGCAGCGTCTATCAGCAGGCATTGCAGGCGGCACGGCTGAAGCAGTGGCGCAACCGCTGCATTTCCGACGGTTATGAGCCGGGGTCCACCTTCAAGGTGCTGACCATGGCATCGGCGCTGGACAGCGGCGCCATTACCCTGGAAAACCGATTTTACTGCCGTGGCTCTGCCCACATTCCCGGACGCAGCCAGCTGCTGCACTGCTGGCGCTCGGCGGGCCACGGCTCTGAAACCACGGCCCAGGCACTGCAGAACTCCTGCAACATCGCCTTTGCCAATATTGCGTTGCAGCTGGGCGGGGGGCGGTTTTACGAGTATGTGGAAAAATTCGGCATTCTGGAAAAGACGGGCATCGACCTGTCCGGGGAAAGCAAGGGCGTGTTTTTCGACAAATCCCTTGTGACCAACACAGAAAAGTGGGGCACGGCATCCCTGACCTCCGGCTCCTTTGGCCAGACCTTCAAGTTGACACCCCTGCAGTTGGTGCGGGCCATTTCCGCCGTGGTCAACGGCGGGTATTTGATGGAGCCGTATCTGGTGTCGGAGGTGATTGACGCCACTGGGAAAACGGTGCTCAAGCAGGAGCCGACGGTGCTGCGGCAGGTGATTTCGCAGGAAACCTCTGCCACCATGTGCCGGTTGCTGGAATCGGTGGTGACGGAAGGCACGGCGAAAAACGCCGCCGTGGCGGGCTTCTCCATTGGGGGAAAGACCGGTACCAGCGAAAAAATTGATGTTCTGGACGAAAACGGCAGGCCGACTTTGGATAAAATCGTGTCCTTTGTGGGGATTGCGCCCATGAATGACCCGCAGTATATTGTACTGGTGGCGCTGGATACGCCGTCCCGCTCCACCGGGATGTATATCTCCGGCGGCGTGATGGCGGCGCCCACCGTGGGCGCGGTGCTGTCGGATATTCTGCCGTACCTGGGGGTGGAGCGGAGCTTTGGCCCGGAGGACGCGGCAGGCCAGGCACTCATCATGCCGGATTTGACCGGGAAAACGGAGAAAGAGGCAACTGCGGCGCTGAAAGAGCTGGGGCTGACCGCTCAATTTGTGGGGCAGCAGGAACGGGTGACGGGACAGATTCCCGCAGCCGGACAGACGGTGCCGGGCGGCAGTCAGGTGCTGCTGTACCGCGGGGAAGCGGCGCAGCAGCGAATGGTGGCGGTGCCGAATTTTATGGGGCAGAACCGTCAGAGCGCCAGCGACAGCGCCGGGCAGCTGGGCCTGTATATTCTGGTCAGCGGAAACCCCTCGGTATCGCCGGGGGTGGTTGTGACCGGGCAATCGGTGGCAGCCGGAACGCAGGTTCCGGCGGGAACCACCATCAAATTGGAATTTACGGATAAAGACATCCGGGATTAGCGAGGGGATAGAGATGAAACTGAAAGATTTGCTGCAAAATGTGGATGTTTTGGAAACCAATGTGGATTTGAATACGGAGATTACCGCCGTTGCCAGCGATACCCGGAAGGAAATGGGGCGGGGCAGCCTGTTTGTTGCCCTCAGCGGATTTGCCTTTGACGGCAACCGCTTCATTCCCGCGGCGCTGGAAAAGGGCGCTGTGGCAGTGGTCACATCGAAGAAGCCGGAGGGCACGGTTCCCTTTGTGCTGGTGGCGGATGACCGGCTGGCGCTGGCCCGCATCGGGGCGAATTACTATGGGCACCCGGCGAAGAGCATGACCATGATTGGCATCACTGGCACCAACGGCAAGACCTCCACCACCCTGATTCTCAAGCACATTCTGGAAAAGACCCGGGGGGCAAAGGTGGGCCTCATCGGCACCATGGAAAATCAAATCGGGAGTCAGGTGCTGGCCACCGACCGCACCACGCCGGAGAGCATCGAGCTGCAGGCGCTGTTTGCGAAAATGCGGGATGCGGGATGCCGGTATGTGGTCATGGAGGTGTCCAGCCACGCCATCGCCCTGCACCGGGTGGAGGGCATCCACTTTGCGGTGGCGGCCTTTACCAATCTGACGGAGGACCATCTGGATTTCCACAAGACCATGGAAAATTATGGAGAAACCAAGGCCCGGCTGTTTGCCCGCTGCGACAAGGCGGTGACCAACGGCGACAGCCCCTGGGGGCAGCGGATGGTAGCTTCCTGCCGGGGCGATGTGCTGACGGTGGCGCAGGAGAAGCGGGGGGATTTGATGGCGAAAAATCCGGTATTCCGCCCGGATGGCCTTTCCTTTACGGCGGTTGCGGGGGAAGAAGCCGTGCCGGTGGAGGTGCCGATTCCCGGCCGGTT
>JBGVGH010000062.1:0-6943 GCA_045121575.1 Faecousia sp. | reverse complement strand
CGTAATTAGTAGCTC
The DNA here is from genome assembly GCA_045121575.1 of Faecousia sp. Taxonomy (GTDB): domain Bacteria; phylum Bacillota; class Clostridia; order Oscillospirales; family Oscillospiraceae; genus Faecousia. The sequence goes on along the minus strand of JBGVGH010000062.1, from coordinate 6,928 downwards.
TATGTGAAGTAACAGGAATGCCCACATTGTCATCCTGAGCGGAGCCGAAGGATCTCATGGGAAAGGCGGAGATTCTTCGACTCACTCCGCTGCCTCAGAATGACAAACTTTTTACCTCTGAGCGGCAAGGCGGTGCGCCCGCAGGGAATTGGCATATATATGATTGCCGGGGGCAATCATACAACAATCAATAAGACCTTGCCCTACATTTCGTTGTCCAAAACTACTCGATAAACCCCAATTTGACGGGAATGGGCGGATCATATCCGCCCCTACTGTCAACTCCTAACTCCTCATTCCTAACTCCTAACTCCTCATTTCTAATTCCTAACTGCAATTGGAATGTGTGCCGTCGGCGGCGCATAGACTGAGGAGAATAAGGAGGGCGATTTATGAAGCGTTCATTTTTCAAAACCTACGGATTTCTCCTGTTTATGCTGCTGGGCATCGGGCTTGGCTGCGTGCTGGGTGCCGTTTTCCCCACGGTGCGGGACGAAAACGGCGCTGTTTTGTCCCCCGGCGCGGCGGTGCTGGAGCCGCTGGGCACTGTGTTCATCAATCTGATGTTCTGCGTGGTGGTGCCCATGGTGTTTTGCTCCATCGCCTCGGCCATTGCCTCCATGCCGTCGGCCCGGCGGGCGGGAAAAATCATGGGCGTGACCCTCGTGACCTTTCTTGCCACCGCTGCCGTGGCAGCTGTGCTCATGTACATCGCCGTGCGGCTGGTGCCGCTGGTGCGGGGGCAATACACCCCGACGGAGGGTGCGGTGGACGCCCCCCTTTCCCTGGGCGAAATGGTGGTAAATTTCTTCACCAAGCCGGATTTTTATGAGCTGCTCAGCCGCCGGGCCATTTTGCCCCTGATTGTTTTCAGCATTCTTTTCGGCTTTTCCATCCAGCTCTCCGGCGGGAAGGAGGGTTTGGCCGCCCGGCTGCTGCGGGATTTGAGCGGCTGCATGATGAAAATGGTGGAGCTGCTGACTTATTACGCCCCCATCGGCTTTCTCGGTTTCTTCTCCACTCTGGTGGCGGGATACGGCCCGTCGCTGATTGCCGACTACGGACGGGCGCTGGGGCTGTATTACGGCATGAGCTTTGCCTATGTGCTGATTTTCTTCCCCCTGTATGCCCGGTTTGGCGGCGGCAAAGGGGCAATAAAGGTGATGTTTTCCCATCTGCTGCGCCCGGCGGCGGTGGCCTTTGGCACCTGCTCGTCGGTGGCCACCATCCCGACGAATATGGAGCAGGCCCGCCGCACCGGCATCAGCCCGGAGGTGGCAGACATCGTGCTGCCCCTGGGAGCCAGTATGCACATGGATGGCTCGGCCATGTCCGCCATTGTGAAGGTTTCCTTCCTCTTTGGCATTTTCGGCCGGGATTTGACCTCCTGGGAAGCGGTGCTGGCCATTGTGGTGGCGGTGTTTTCGTCGGTGGCCATGAGCGGCATTCCCGGCGGCGGCAGCACCGGGGAGCTGGTGCTTTGCACCGTGTTCTTCCCCGACCAGCTGGCATTGGCTTTCCCCATCGCCATCGCACTGGGCAATCTGGTAGACCCGCCTGCCACCATGGTCAACGCCGCCGGGGATTATGTGGCCTGCTTCATTGCCGAGCGGTTCGTCAGCGGAAAGGCCTGGCTGCGCAGCCGAAAGCAATAGCCCGCTTTTGCCCATTGAAAAAGGTTCTGTCATTCTGAGGCAGCGGAGTGAGCCGAAGAATCTCAACCTTGCGCCCCGGTGCGGTTTGTGGTACAATTGGGGCATCTCAAGACAAACGGGAGGCAGCCATGGCTCTTTTTGTGCAAACCGGTAAAATTCCCCTGGGCATTTATGTGCATATTCCCTTCTGCCGCAGCAAATGCCGCTACTGCGACTTCTACTCCCTGCCGGAGAAAAGCGAGGCGCTGGCAGACCGCTACCTGCAAGCCATCTGCACCCATATTCGGGAAGCCGGCGCCCTTGCCCCCGGCTACCGGGTAGACACCATCTATTTCGGCGGCGGTACCCCCAGCTATTTCGGCGCGCCGGGGCTTGCCGCCATTTTGAACACCATCCGCAAGTCCTTTGATGTGGACAGCGGGGCGGAAATCACCTTTGAGGCCAATCCCGATTCCGTCACCCCCCGGCTGCTGCGGCGGCTGCGGGCGGAGGGCTTCAACCGGGTCAGTCTGGGCATTCAGAGCGACGACGACCATATTCTCAAGGAAATCGGCCGCCCCCACAGCTACGCCCAGGCGGTGCAGGCGGTGAAATCCATCCGCCGGGCAGGGTTTCAGAATCTTTCGGTGGATTTGATGTACGGCCTGCCGGACCAGACCCTGGAGGGCTGGAAAAAAACGGTGAAAAATGTGCTGCGGCTGAACCCGGAGCATATCAGCTGCTACGGCCTGAAGCTGGAAGAGGGCACCCCCATGTATGAGCTGCAGGACAGCTTCAACCTGCCGCATGACGACGACCAGGCGGATATGTATCTGGCGGCGGTGGACATTCTCAAAGAGCAGGGCTACCAGCAGTATGAGATTTCCAACTTTGCCCGCCGGGGGCACGCCTCCCGCCACAACCTGAAATATTGGAACGGCAGGGAATATCTGGGCTTCGGCCCGGATTCCAGCTCGGATTTTGCCGGAAAGCGGTTTTCCGTGGTGCGGGACATCCGGGCTTACATCGACGGTATTCTGTCCCACGGCGATGTGCTGCGGGAATGCGAAGAAATCCCGCCCCGGGAGCGGGCGGGGGAATATGTGATGCTGCGGCTGCGGACTGCCGCCGGCATCAGCCGGACGGAGTACGAGAAAAAATACCTGCTGTCCTTTGACCCACTGGAGCGGGAACTGTCCCGCTGCTGCGACCGGGGTCTGGCGCTCACCGACGGAAAGGGCCGCTACCGGCTGACCCCGGAGGGCTTTCTGGTGTCCAATTCCATCCTTTCCGACCTGCTGCTGGCTCAGGAGGATTCCCAGCCCCTGGGCAAGCGGCTGTAAGGCAGATTTTCCAACGGAAACGCCCTCTGCATAGCGGATAAATTGGAGTTTGTCGGGCTGTTTCCACTTGCCCATTGTAGGGCGAGGGCATGCCCTCGCCGCTCAGAGGTAAACGGTTTGTCATTCTGAGGCAGCGGAGTGAGTCGAAGAATCTCCGCCTTTCCCCATGAGATCCTTCGACTTCGCTAACGCTCCGCTCAGGATGACATTTATCCGCTTCGCGGATGGCATTTCCATGGGAAATGCCCGGCGAGGTCTTGACCTCGCCGCTCAGAGGTAAAAAGTTTGTCATTCTGAGCGAGCCGAAGGCGAGTCGAAGAATCTCCGCCTTTCCCTATGAGATCCTTCGACTTCGCTAACGCTCCGCTCAGGATGACATTTATCCGCTTCGCGGATGGCATTTCCATGGGAAATGCCCGGCGAGGGCGGTGCGCCCGCAGGGAATTGGCATAATTATGATTGCCGGGGGCAATCATACAAATAAAATACCATGCCCTCGCCCTACAGAGGTTGTGCGGGCTACCACAGGTCGCCCCTACTGATAACTGACAACTGTCAACTCCTAACTCCTAATTCCTAATTCCTAACTCCCCCGCATATCTCTCTCCCCTGCCGCATAGCTTAGACCAAAGGAGGGATGGACATGGAAACAGAAATGCCCCACCGGCTGGTGCTGAGCGAGCGGGGCAATCTCAGCCTCACCGGGGTGACGGAGGCAGTCAGCTTTGACGAGGAGGCGGTGGTGCTGAAAACCACACTGGGCATCCTCACCATTCAGGGCAGCGGCCTGCAAATGAAAAACCTCTCTCTGGACGGGGGTCAGGTGACGGTGGAGGGCCACATCGACGCCCTGGCCTATGAGGAATCCCGGCCCGCCGGCGGCTTCTGGCACCGGCTGCTGCGGTGATTGCCCCGGCTGTGGCGGCGCGGTTTTTTCTCAGCGCCGCATGGATTGGTTTGGGGTTGGGGCTGGTGTATGACCTGCTGCGTCCCCTGCGGCCCCGGCTGACCGCCCTTTCCGATTTGGCCTTTGTGCTGTGCCTGGTGCTTGGGTGGGTGTATCTGGCCTTCGGGGTCTGGGGCGGCGATGTCAGAATGGGTTATCTTTCCGGCCTGCCGGCCGGCTTTTTTCTCTGGCAGAAAACCCTGGGGCGGCTTCTTCGCCCCTTTCTTTTCCGCCTTTGGCGTTTTGGCGGGAAGCTGCTCCGGCTGGCGGCACAGCCATTTGAAAAAATTGCGGGAATTTTTCGGAAAATTTACAAAAATCTGTTGGCATTTCTGAAAAAATGGGTTACAATGAAAGTAACTGAAACTTTTCGAGGAGGTGCAGCCCGTGAAAAACAAAGGCTCCGTCAAACTGGTGGTGCGCAAAGCCAGCCCCGTCACAAAAGCCGCCGTGGTAGCCGCGCTCATTCTGTGCGTGGTGGCACTGGTGGCGCTTCACGGCTCCATCACTCAGATTCGCAGCCAATATGATGCCATGCGCCTGCAGGCCATGGCGCTGGAATCCGGAAACCAGTCCCTCATTGAGCGCATCGACGATTTGGGCACTCTGGAAAGCGCCCTGCGCATCGCCATGGAGGAGCTGGGGCTCACCTTCCCGGATTCCGTGATTTATGTCCCCGGCAATTAAATTTTTGGAGGAAACAACACAAAATATGGAGTTAACCGTCGGATCCGTCGTAGAAGGAAAAGTCAAAACCATCAACAATTACGGTGCGTTCATCGCCCTGCCTGAGAATATGACCGGCATGGTACATATCTCGGAAGTGGCCAACACCTATGTCAGCGACATTCGCCAGCACCTGACCGAAGGCCAGGAGGTGAAAGTCCTGGTGACCGACACCACGGACGGCAAAATCAAGCTGTCCATCAAACGGCTGCAGCCCCGGGAAGCCCGCCCCCCGCGGGAAAATTCTCCCCGGCCTGACAATCGTCCCCGGCCGAACCAGCGCGCCGCCGCCCCGGCAGAGCCGCCCGCACCCAAAACCGCCGACCAGCTTTTTGAGGAAAAGCTGAAGCAGTTCATGGCCGAATCCGACAGCAAGCTCTCCTCCCTGAAGCGGCAGGACAATCACCGCCCCCGCCGCCGTTATTGAGTTTCCCCTGCGCCCACACCATATGGGGCGGTACTGTAGGGCAAGGGCATGCCCTTGCCGACCACCTTTGGGCAAGCGAAACATTTCATTGATTGCGGCATGCGGACTTTTTTCCTGAGATTGCCGTTTTAAAAATTATTTCCGAACGGCAAGGGCATGCCCTTGCCCTACAAAGAGGCTCCCGATATTGGATACAGGCGGGCGGTATGTATGCCGCCCCCACTGATAACTGACTACTGATCACTGCCCCTGCTGAGGTATTGTCTATGAATATTGTTGTCACCGGCGGCTCCCGGGGCATCGGCGCGGCCACCGTGGCCCACTTTGCCCGGCGGGGCGACCGGGTTTTCTTTCTGTATGAAAAAAATCACGAAGCGGCCCAGTCTGTCGCCGCCGCCACCGGCGCCACCCCCTTCTGCTGTGATGTGGCCGACGGGGAAGCCGTCCGGCGGGCCTTTGCCCAAATCGGGGCGGTGGATGTGCTGGTCTGCAACGCCGGCATCTGCCATTATGGCCTGATGAGTCAGATGGCGGAGGCCCAGTGGGACCGGATTTTCGATGTAAATGTGAAGGGCATTTTCAACTGCGTCAATGCGGCCATGCCCGTCTTTCTCCAAAAGCACAGCGGCAGCATCGTCACCGTTTCCTCCATGTGGGGACAGGTGGGCGCTTCCTGTGAGGCGGCCTATTCCGCCACCAAGGGCGCCGTCATTGCCCTGACCAAAGCTCTGGCCCAGGAGCTTGGCCCCAGCGGCGTGCGGGTCAACTGCGTGGCCCCCGGGGTGATTCTCACGGATATGTGCGCCGGGATAGACCCGGAAATTCTGGAAAACATGGCCGGGGAAAACCCCATCGGCCGCAACGGAAAGCCGGAGGATGTGGCCCAGGCGATTGCCTATCTGGCAGACGCGCAATTTGTCACCGGCCAGGTGCTGGCTGTCAACGGTGGCTATGTATTATAAGGAGAGAAAGACTATGAAAATTGCAATTGCCTGTGACCATGGCGCCCTGGAACTGAAAAACCACCTGGCTGACCACCTGCGCTCCCAGGGGTATGAAGTGGAGGATTTTGGCACCTACACCGCCGAATCCTGCGACTATCCCGATTTTGCCGCCCAGGCCGCCCGGGCCGTGGCAGCAGGAGCGTGCCAGCGGGGCATTGTGCTGTGCACCACCGGCATCGGCGTTTCCATCGCCGCCAACAAAATTCACGGCATCCGCTGCGCCCTGCTCAGCGACAAAAAATCCGCAGAAATGACCCGCCTGCACAATGACACCAATATGATGGCCATGGGCGCAGGCATTATTTCCGAAGAACTGGCCTTTGAAATTGCGGACATCTGGCTGTCCACTCCCTTCTCCGGCGAAGCGCGCCACCAGCGCCGCATCGACAAGGTGATGGCTCTGGAGCAGTAAATTGACCCCGCTAAATTGGAATTTGCCGGGCTGTTTCCACTTGCCCATTGTAGGGCGAGGGCATGCCCTCGCCGCCGGGTTTGTTCTTTCTCACCGCTCTGATAATCGCTACCGGTCGGCAAAGGAATGCCTTTGCCCTACAATGTCTTAGCTCGCCAAACCCCAATTTATCTGTTTTGCGGAGGACATGGATACCGCACTTACTAATAACTGACAACTGATGACTGACAACTGACTGAGCATACAAAAAACCCCGCTGCGCTATCGCAGCGGGGTTTATGTAGCAGATAGAAAATTACAGGTACTTCTTGACCTCGTCGGAAAGGTTGGCGGGGTCCTCGGAAACGGTCATGGTGATGTTCATATTGTTGGCGGCGGCAAACTGGGCGCACCAGCCGATAAACTCCTCAGCGGCGGTGGGGTCACAGCCGATGGT
>JBGVGH010000061.1:0-1809 GCA_045121575.1 Faecousia sp. | reverse complement strand
GTCTGCGGGTTCCTGCCGTTGTCGTTCTCGAAAGTCCAGTCCCGCATGGTGGGGTCGGTAAAGCCCCGGCGTTTCAGTTCTTCCACGGTGTCAAGGTGTCTGCGCCGCTTTTCGGCGGCTTCCCGTTCCTCGCGGGCGGTTCTCTGGCAGTCGCACTCTGCCGGGTGGCGGTCGCGCCCGAAGATAGCGGCCTTATCCGGCGCAAAATAGGCTTCTTTCGGCTTGCGGCACTTGCCGCAGTACAGTAAACCGTCCTCGCCGGTGTAGTCCTCCGGCTCCGGGATGGTGGTCGTCATATTCTCCAAAACCGCGTTGATTTCATTCTTCATAAACTCTCGCCCTCCTTGCATGAGTAGTCTGGTATGCCCTTTTTAGGGGCTTCCTTTTTGTCGTTCCCCGCCCATATCCGCAGGGCGGCGGCATAGTTCTGGTAGCTTTTCCCGTTGGCGGCAAGGTAGCGGCTCATTTCCTCGATGAACCGTTCCAGCCTGTCAGGGTACTCTGCCTGCAACTCGTCGTATTCGGTCTGTGACAGAAAAATATTTCCATATCGGCCATAGGGCGCGGACGGCCCCCCACTCACTCCCTTTGTTTGGCTCTCTGTAAGGTTGTTTATAGTAGTTTGGTTAGGGGACGGTTTTCCGACCATCATAAGGTCGGTTTTCTGACCATCAGTAGGACGGTTTTCCGGCTCTATGAGGGGCGGACTTCCGGCCATCAGTTGGTCTGAAAACTGTACCTGTGGCACTGGCGGTACTTTGACATAAAGCCGGTTCGGTGCGGAGAAGCCGCCCCGTTCCCGTTCCAACAGCCCCGCCGTGTCCAGTTCATTAAGCGCCCCCTTGATGGTGGTGCTGCCTTTATCCAGTATTTCTGCTATCTCCGCGATGGGATAGATAATATAAATCCTGCCCTCGTCGTCCAGCCACTTGTTTTTCTGGGAGAGGGTGGAACGGTCTAACAGCAGCGAATACAGCAGCTTGGCGGTCTGTGAAATCTCCATTTTCAGCAGGAAACGGGGATACGGCAGATAGGCGGGCAGCCGCGTGTCTGCCCTGATATAATCAGCGATAGGATCACCTCCCTGTGTTCGGGTTGATTTTGGCGTATTGTCACGCATTAAAACGCCGTTTCCGGGGGAAAAGGATAAATGTATCGCGTACCCTTTGACACCCACGAAAAAAGCCTTGATTTATGCGGGTTTGAAAGGCTCTAAAGCGTGACATCTCTGCCTTTGTTTCCGCTTTCTCTCGGCGGCTTTGATTTTCTTCATGCGCCCGGCGCAGTCGGGGCAGTATTTTCCCCGGTTGGATTTGGGGACAAAGGCCGCCCCGCAGACGGCACACCGTTTCCGGCTTCCCCGGCACAAGAGGGCTGCGGCCAGCTCCCTGTCAAGGGGCAGGACAGCCACACGGAACCAGTGGCACATGAGGGAAAAGGAAATGCTCTGGACGCACACGCAAGGCTCCCCGTCGTCCAATAGCAGGCAGTTCCCCTCATCGTAGTTACAGCACTCATGTACCAGCCGCCGCGCCCGCCGGTGCTGGCGGTAGTCCATGTGGGGCAGGTTATCGCTCATGGCTCTGCTCCTTTCTGCGGTGCGGCTCGTCCCGGCGCAAAATCTGGTCGATGTTCCGCTTGACGGTCTGCAACTCCTTGAACCGCTGTTTCTGTTCGTGATAGGTGTTATACAGGCCGTCTTTCTCGGAGATAAGCTGCTCGATCTCGGCCTGCAACGCTTTCCGGGCGGGCAGCTTGGTAATGCCATGCGCCTTGAAATACCGGGCTGCTGCGTCGGCTATGATAAAA
>JBGVGH010000060.1:0-35067 GCA_045121575.1 Faecousia sp. | reverse complement strand
TGCTGCTTTTCCCGCAGGGCCGCCGGAGGCATGGCCGAGCGAATCACATCCACCAGTTCCAGGGTGGTTTCGATGGGCGTTTCCGCCCGGCGGCGGCAGATGGCTGACGCGATTTGCGGCGCGTAGCGCTCTTCGCCGTAGTTGTAAAGGATTCGCTTCAGCTCCTCCTGAGGCCAGGTATTGACCACGGTGCAGGCTGTCAGCACATCCTCGTTGTTCATACGCATATCCAAAGGCGCGTCCACCATGTAGGAAAATCCCCTGGAGCCGTCGTCCAGCTGGGGAGAAGATACCCCCAAATCCAGCAGGATTCCGTCCACGCCTTCAATTTTCAAATCTTCCAAAACCTGCCTGATTTCGCAGAAGTTGGAGTGAACCAGGGTCACCCGGTCGCCGAAGGGCTTCAGCCGCTCCCCCGCCGCTTTCAGCGCCACAGGGTCCCGATCGATGCCGATGAGCCGTCCGGTAGTGAGCCGGGCTGCGATGCAGCTGGAGTGGCCGGCGCCGCCCAGAGTGCCATCCACATAGATGCCGTCGGGCCGGATGTTCAGCCCCTCCAGACATTCGTCCAGCAAAACGGAAACATGGTGAAACTCACTCATAGGCCGATTGCCTCCAGGGAAGCCATCAGCTTTTCAGGCGTCAGGTTCTCCATCTCAAAGGCGTCAAACTCCGCCGCGTCCCAGATTTCCGCCTGGCCCGCCCGGCCGACAATCACCACATCCTTGGTGATTCCGGCATAGGTCATCAGGTTCTGGGTCAGGGAAAAGCGGTTCTGCTTATCGGGCACGCATTCGGTGGCGTTGATGAAAATCAGGCTGGTGGGGCCGGAACGCTGCGCCAGAGGCAGGCGGTTGTAATTTTCACTGAGGGTTTGCCAGTCAGCGGTGGAATAGACTGTGAGGCAACGATGACCGCAGTTGAAGCCCAGCGTCACATAAAACTCCGTGCCCAGCTCCTGCCGGAGCTTTGCGGGAACGAACAGACGGTTCTTATCGTCCATCTTCGCCGGATATTTGCCGATCATTGACCTCACCTCCTCCATTTTACACCACTTTGCTACCATTTCCCTCCACGTAACAACAGTATACCAGCCCTTTTTCAAAAAATCAATCTTTTTTATCAGAAAAATGAAAAAAATATCGAAAAAGCGGGAAATTCCGTATTTTTGAACAGATGTTCAAAAATAGAACACCACTTCCTCCCCCTCCAGCTCTCCCCGGATGCTTTCCGGTTTCCGCTGCGCCCGCAGCAAAGCGGACGCCAGAGGCGACTCCAGCTTTTCCTGCACCAGATGCCGGATTTGCCGGGCGCCGCCCTGTTTTTTGCACCGCCGGGCCAGCCATTGGGGCAGTTCCTCCGGCACCTCCAGTCTTAGCCCCAGTTCCGATGCCCGGCAGCAGAACCGCTCCACCTGCAGCCGGGCAATGTGCTGCAGCGCCGGTTCTTCCAGGGGTGCAAAGTGGATAATCCCATCCAGCCGCCCCAGAAATTCCGGAGAAAAGGCCTGTTTCAGTGCCCCATCCGTCTGCCCCGCCTTTCCCTCCGGGCAGAAGCCAAAGCCGTCGCTTTGCAGCTGTGCGCCAATGTTGGAGGTCATGACGATGATGGCATTTTTCATACTGACCCTTCGCCCGGTAGCGTCGGTCAGTTCCCCCTCCTCCATGATTTGAAGCAGAATTCCCGCCACATCCCGGTGGGCTTTTTCCAGTTCATCGAACAACACCAGGCTGTAAGGCCGGCGGCGCACCGCCTCCGTCAGCTTTCCGCCCTCCTCATAGCCCACATAGCCGGGAGGTGCCCCCACCAGCCGGGAAACCGACTGTTTTTCCATAAATTCCGTCATATCCAGGCGAATAAGCGCCTTTTTGCTGCCGTAAATTTCCTCCGCCAGCACCCGGCACAGCTCCGTCTTGCCCACGCCGGTGGGCCCGGCAAACAGCAGGCAGGCCACCGGGCGGTTGCCGTCCCGGATGCCGCAGAAGCCCCGGCGCACCGCCTCCGCCACCGCCGACACCGCCTGCTGCTGTCCAATTACCCGGCTGCCCAGAATTTTTTCCAGTTCCAACAGCCGCTGCCGCTCATTGGCGCTCAGCCGCCCCACCGGGATTCCCGTCCGGTCGGATACCGCCCAGGCAATGTCATCGGCCGTCACCCCCACGGTGCGGTGGAGCTCAGAAGTGCGGATGATGGCCTGCATTTCGTCCCGCAGCGCCGCCGCCTTTTCAAATTTCCGGTCCCGCACCGCCTCGTGCAGTGCCTGCTCCAGCTCCTTGCGGGGCGCGCCGCCGGCCCGGCTCTGCTCGCCCAGGCGCGCCCGGGCCGCCCCTTCGTCCAGCAAATCAATGGCCTTATCCGGCAGGAAGGAATCCGGCAGATACCGCACCGACAGCCGCACCGCTTCCCGCAGGGCATCCTCCCCAATGGGAATCTGGTGGTGCTGCTCCAGCCCCGGCTTCAGCGCCCGCAAAATTTCCAGGGTCTCTTCCGGACTTGGCTCCTGCACCATAACAGGGCGAAAGCGGCGCGCCAGCGCCGCGTCTTTTTCAATGTGCTTGCGGTATTCCTCCAGGGTGGTTGCCCCCACAATCTGCACCTCTCCCCGTCCCAGAGCGGGCTTCATGATGTTGGCCGCATCAATGGCGCCCTCCGCCGCTCCCGCACCCACGATGGTGTGCATCTCATCCACAAAGAGAATCACATCCCCGCTGCGGCGGATTTCCCCCAGCACATCCCGCAGCCGTTCCTCAAACTCGCCCCGGTACTTGGTGCCCGCCACCAGATTGGCCATGTTCAGGCTGTACAGGTGCTTCTCCCGCAGCTGGGGCGGCACATCCCCCAGGGCCATCCGCTGTGCCAGCCCCTCAATAATGGCGGTTTTTCCCACCCCCGGCTCCCCGATGAGTGCCGGGTTATTCTTATTTTTCCGGCAGAGAATGCCGATGACCACATCGATTTCCCGGTCACGCCCAATGACCGGGTCCATGGCAGCCGCCTTTGCCACCAGGTCCTCACTGAATTGCTCCAAAAGTTTCGTGACAATCCCCTCCTTTTTTCGTTTCACCGGCTCCCGATAGCCCAGCATTTTATATTCCACAGCCTGAGAAAAAAGCACCTGCGGGTCGGTGCCGCACAGCCGCAGCAGTCCCGCGGCTGTGCTGTGTTCGGCCCGCAGCAGCGCCAGAAGAATATGCTCGGTGGTGATTTCCTTCTCCGAACAGCTTCCTGCCTCCCACGCCGCCTCCGCCAGCACCGCCCTGGCCTGCCGGGACAGGCCCTGGGTCAGCGGCAGACCAGGCTGTCCCCGTCCCAGTTCCACCGCCGCCAAATCCCGCAGCAGCTCCGGCGACAGGCCGTGGGAACGAATCAGCCGCCCCTCCCAGCTTCCCAGCTCCGCCAGTGCCAAAAGCAGATGCACCGTGCCCACATAACTGTGGCCCAAATCCCGGGCCTGCCGGGCCGCCCGCAGAATCAAATCCGCTCCATCCTGCCTGTAAAGCATGCCATCCCCCCTGTTGCGGGAAATTCTCCCCGAAGCCTGCAAAAAATATACGGAAAATTCTGAAAATACCAATTGCATTTTCTGAAATCCATGCTAGAATAATCTTAGCCATCACCCGTTCGGGGATGAGAAACATAATGGGAGGAACATAAACATGGCATACAAGATTACTGACGCTTGCGTCAAGTGCGGCACCTGCGCCGAGAACTGCCCCGTTGAGGCGATTTCCGAGGGTGAAGACCAGTACGTCATCGATGCTGATACCTGTGTCAGCTGCGGTGCCTGCTGCGACAACTGCCCCGTCGAAGCAATCGAAGAAGCCTGATTCCTCTGGAATCTGCAGCCGGCCTGTGCACCGTTTGATGCGCAGGCCGTCTTTTTACCCTGGGAGGTGTCTATGGAACAACTGCACAATGGCCTGACCCTGGACACAGGCAGCGATGCTTTTCCTTTGAGCACCGATTCCATGCTGCTGGCCCATTTTGTAAAGCTGCCAAAAAATGCCCGGGTGCTGGATTTGGGCTCCGGCTGCGGCACGCTGGGGCTGCTTCTGTGCGCCCGTGACGGCGGCTGCACCGTCACCGGCATCGAGCTGAGCGAACGAGCCCATGCTCTGGCGCTGGAAAACATCCGGCGCAACGCTTTAGGCGCCCGATTATTCAGTATATGCGGAGATTTCCGCAGGGTTGCCCCCACCCTTCCCTGCGGCAGTTTTCATGTCTGTCTGTCCAATCCTCCCTATTTTTCCGGCGGACAGGCCAGCCGCGCCCACCCCCTTGCCCGGCGGGAGGACTGCTGCCGCCCGGCGGAACTGTTTTCCGCCGCTGCCCGGTGCCTGCGCTATGGGGGTGACTTTTTTCTGGTGCACCGTCCGGAACGGCTGGCCCAGCTGTGCGCCTGTTCCGTGAGCGCCGGGCTGGAGCCGAAGCGGCTGCTTCTGGTGCGCCACCGGGCCGAAAGCCCCATCAGTCTGATTCTGCTGCAATGCCGCAAGGGCGGCAAGCCGGGGCTGAAAACAGAAGAAATCTGCTTATTTGAATCCGACGGCAGTCCCACCCGGGCCTACCGTGACATTTATCATCTTTAGGAGGACACCATGGCCGGAATGCTTTATCTGGTTCCCACGCCCATCGGCAATCTGGGCGACATTTCCCAGCGCTGCCGGGAAACTCTGGAAAATGCGGACTTTATCGCCGCCGAGGATACCCGGGTCAGCTTGAAGCTCTTAAACCACCTGGGCATCAAAAAAAGCCTTGTCAGCTACTACGAGCATAACAAGGCCTTCAAAGGGGATGTGATTGTCCAGCGGATTCTGGCCGGTGAAACCTGCGCCCTGGTTTCCGACGCCGGCAGCCCCGCCATCTCCGACCCCGGCGAGGATCTGGTGAAGCTGTGCGCCGCAGCGGGCATCACCGTCTGCGCCATTCCCGGCCCCTGCGCCGTAATTACCGCGCTGAGCATCTCCGGGCAGGCCACCGGCCGCTTCTGCTTTGAGGGTTTCCTCTCCACCGCCAAAAAAAGCCGGCGGGAGCATCTGGAAAGTCTGAAAACAGAAGAGCGAACCATGGTATTCTACGAAGCTCCCCACAAGCTGCTGACCACGCTGGCCGACATGGCCGAGGTTTTTGGCCCAGAGCGCCCCATCAGCCTCTGCCGGGAGCTGACCAAACTCCATGAGGAAGTGGTGCGCACCACCCTGGGGCAGGCTATCACCAAATATACGGAAGCACCCCCCAAGGGCGAATTTGTGCTGGTGGTGGCAGGTGCCGCCCCGGTCCAAAAGGAAACCGCCTCCGGCAGCGATGCCGCCGCCCGGGTGCAGGAATTGATGGCCGCAGGTCTGAGCCGCAAGGACGCGGTGAAGCAGACCTCCGCCGAGCTGAATCTGCCGAAAAATGTGGTGTACGACGCCGCCCTGCATCTTGACGAAGCATAAAAATCATTTCATCAGGGGACTGCCCAAGGCAGTCCCCTTTTCTTATAAAATTCCGTGGGCATATCCCGCCCGGCTTTCCCATAGGCTGTCCCCAGGAGGGATGGATATGGTGATGAGCTGGATTTTTACGGGGCTGGTACTGATTTCGGTGCTTTTCGCCGCTCTGCTGGGGCGCGGCAGTGCGCTGGCTGCCGCCGTGCCTCAGGGGGCGCAGAACGGAATCACCCTGGCCTTTTCGCTGGCCGGCTCCATCTGCCTGTGGACAGGGGTGGGAAAGCTGATGGAAAAGCTGGGGCTGACCGCCCGGCTGTCCCGGCTGCTGCGCCCGGTTCTGCACCGGATTTTCCCCGGCATCAAAACCGATGCCGCTCTGGCAGGCTTACTGTCGGCCAACATCTGCGCCAATTTTCTGGGGCTGGGCAACGCCGCCACTCCCATGGGCATTCGGGCAGCGCAGCAGATGAAGGACCCCCGCCACCCCGGCATTGCCACCGACCAGATGTGTCGCCTGGTGGTGCTGAACACCGCTTCCATCCAGCTCATACCCGCCAATGTGGCGGCGGTGCGGGTAAGCCTTGGCTGCGCCACGCCCTTTGACATTCTTCCTATGGTGTGGCTCACCAGCCTGTGTTCCGCCGCCATGGGGCTTGCCGCCGCCTTTTTACTGGGAAAGCTGTGGAAAAATGACTGATTACCTGGTTCCCCTGCTATTGCTTTTCGTGTGTGTCCTTGCCCTGCGGAAGCAGGAGGACGCCTACGGCCTTCTCCTGCAGGGCGGCGCCGAGGGGCTGAAAATTCTGCTGTCCATCGTCCCGGCGCTGGTGCTGCTGATGACCGCCGTAACCATGCTGCGGCAAAGCGGGGCTGTGGAGGTACTGAGCCGGGTGTTCGCCCCGGTGTTCCACCTTTTCGGCATCCCTGCAGAAACCGCCATTTTGGTGCTGATTCGCCCCATTTCCGGCAGCGCCGCCCTGGCGGTGGGCACGGAACTGATGAGTACCTACGGTGTGGACTCCCAAATCGGCCGCACCGCCGCGGTGATGCTTGGCTCCACGGAGACCACATTTTACACCGTCAGCGTCTACTTCGGTGCCGCCGGCATCCGAAAAACCCGCTATACCGTCCCCGCCGCCCTGATTGCGGACTTTACCGGTTTTTTTGTGGCTTCCCTGACAACGAAGCTGTTTTTCTAAAAAAAAGGGGCTGCTACAGCATACTGCAACAGCCCCGAAATGCTTTGTATAGGTGCTATCATGCCACCCGGAAGTGCATCATCCCAAGCTTTGTCATTCTGAACGAACGAAGTGAGCCGAAGAATCTCCACCTTCCCCATGAGATCCTTCGACTTCGCTGACGCTCCGCTCAGGATGACAATAGGGGCGGGTTTTCGCAAAACCGCGGGCGACTGCAAGTCGCCCCTACGGATTGAATTGGAACCGCTTTTGCAGCAGTCCCTTTTTATTTTGCCAGTTCGTTGGTATCCAGGGATTTGCGGTAAACCACAAACCGCTGATACAGAAACTCCGTCACCAGATTCAGCACCATATTCAGCGCCGTCACCAGGTACTCATTCCATCCCAGATTCCCCGCCAGCTGATGCTCCAGCATGGTGGACACCGGAGTGAACACGCAGTAGTAAAGTCCAACCAGCAGCATGGCCCGGCCCACATTTTCCGTGGATTTGAAGGTATAGCGGCGGTTGAAGGTGAAGTTCCAAAGCACCGACAGCACCAGGGCAATCAGATAGGATGCCCAGTATTCCAGCCCCGCCAATTCGTTGAGCAGGGCAAAGCTGCCCATCTGAATCACACCGGCGGAAATGGAAAACAGGAAGAACTTGACGGTGCGCAAAAATTCCTTATGTTTCATAGTTGCTCCTTAAGAAAAAAGCCGCAGGTATCTGCGGCTTTTTTGTGGGATTATTCCTCGTCCTCGTCGTCCTCAAAGGAGAACTCCAGAGTTTCGCCGCAGTTATCGCAGACGATGCTGCCCTTTTCCAGGGTTTCCTCGTCAAAGTCGATGATGTTGCCGCAGGCGCACTCCACTTCGTAAACAGTGGTATCCTCGTCGCCGAAGTCGAAGCCTTCATCCTCGTAGTCCTCGTCCTCGTCGTCGAAATCGTCGTCCTCGAAGTCATCCTCGTAATCCTCATCCTCGTCCAGGATGAAGTCCTCAATGGCGTCCAGATCCTCCTCGATTTCGTCCAGCTCGTCGGAAATGGCGATGGTGGTGTCCTCCACATCCTTCAGCCGCTTGGTCACATCCCCCAGCAGATCCACGATGGCGGCAATCATCTTGCCCTCATCCGTTTCGGTGCTCAGGTTCAGCCCATCCATCAGGCCCTTGAGGTATGCGGACTTTTCACAAATGGTCATAGCGGTTTCCTCCTTCGGGTATTGACTTTTGGATAAATTTAAAATTAAGCCTTGGAGCGGCCCAGGTACTCGCCGGTGCGGGTATCAATCTGAATCTTGTCGCCTTCGTTGATGAAGAGGGGCACCTTCACCTCAGCACCGGTCTCCACGGTGGCGGGCTTGGTCACATTGGTGGCGGTGTTGCCGGCGAAGCCAGGCTCGGTCTTGGTGACCACCAGGTCAACAAAGTTGGGTACTTCCACGCCGAACACCTTGCCCTTGTAGCTCATAACGGTGCAGATGTCGTTCTCCTTGACGAACTTGAAGGAATCGTCCAGCACATCGCCGTTCAGGGGCTCCAGCTCGTAGGTCTCCTGGTCCATGAAGTAGTACAGTTCGCCGTCATTGTAGGAATACTCCATCTTCTTTCTCTCAATGAAAGCGGTGGGGAACTTGGCGGAAGGGTTCAGGGAAGTTTCGGTCACGCCGCCGGTGATGACATTGCGCATCTTGACACGGACGAAAGCCGCGCCCTTACCGGGCTTAACATGCTGGAACTCGATCACCTGCATGACCTTTCCGTCCATTTCAAAGGTGATGCCGTTTCTAATATCGCCTGCAGAAATCATTGATTTATCCTCCTAAAAGTTGCCTGCTTTGGTGCAAAGCAAGCTTTGGTTTTCTTTAACTGGTTTATTTTAACCTATGATTACGGATTTTGCAAGAGGAAATCCGAATTTTTTACACAATAATGAGAATTTTCAGGTAACGCGCCGCTTTTTCGTATTCATTTCCCAAAAATGAACAAAATTTCCGGTCAAATCCGCCGCCTGGATGCCAGGGCGATGAAGGGAATTTCCAGCAGATGCCGGGCTTTCAGCGGAAGATTGTGATTGTCGATGGCCTGAACCAGAATGCTCATCACGCCGCAGCCGTTGGCCCCCAGGGTATCGGTGAAAATCTGGTCGCCGCACAAAGCGCTCTGGCACGCCGGAACATCAAACCGGGTCAGACACTGCCGGATGCCACGGGAAAAGGGCTTTCTGGCGTGGGTAATGCAGGGGATGCCATATTGCCGGCAGAAAATCTGCACCCGTTCTTTTTTGGAATTGGACACCACGCAGACCTGAATGTCGGAGGCAGCCATGGTGCGCAGCCAATTTTCCATTTCCACCGTGGGGACGCTGGTGGTATAGGGCACGATGGTATTGTCAAAATCCAGCATCAAAAGCCGGATATTCCGCTCTTTCAGCCAGTCGGGGGTGATTTGTGTCACCGAGCGGGCGATGACCTTTGGCAAAAAGGAAATGGGCATAATTCCTCCCAAACGCACATATTTTTTATTATTGTAACACATGGGGAGGGTTTTGTCCATGGTTTTCGCTCCATATCTTGCCATGACCGCCGGGGAAATGTCCGGGTCTGAATTCTTTTCCTTTCCCGTGGCCTGGATGGCCTGCCACTTTTCCCCCTACGGCACCGGCATCACCAACCGCCCCCGGGCGCTTCCGCCGGGCAGTATGCTGATTCTCAACGACCGCACCCCGGTGTGCGGTCATGACCCGGAGCGGGTGGCCCGGCAGCTGGAAGAAACCGTCCACGCCCTTGGGTGCAGCCGGCTTCTGCTGGATTTTCAGCGGCCCAAAAACCCGGAAAGCCAGGAAATTGTCCGGGCCGTTTCCCAGCTCTCCTGCCCCGTGGGGGTCACCGGGGATTACGCAAAAGAGAATGACTGCGCCATTTTTCTTCCCCCCTGCCCCCTAACCACCCCGCTACAAAACCATATTGCCCCCTGGCAGGGGCGGGAAATCTGGCTGGAAATTGCGCCCGAAAGCGGCATTGCCACCGTCACCGAAGCAGGCTGCACCTTTACCCCCTGTGACGAAAAAAAGGAGCCTCTGCCCCATCAGGATCAGAAGCTCCATTGTGAATATGAAATAGAAGTGCTGCCCCGGCAGGTGCGTTTTACCCTGCAGCGGGGAAAAGGACAGCTGGAAGAACTGATGCAGGAGGGAAAGTCGCTGGGCATTTCCTGCTTTGTGGGACTGTATCAGGAGCTGGCGCCGTTTTTCGCCCAGGCAGAGGCGCAGGACACGGCTCTTGACCAGTTCTGAAGCCGCTGCTGCCGCTCCGCCTCCTCCATTTCCGGCTGGAAGCAGCGGTCAACCGCCCAGTTGCCTCGAATCTCCTCCAAATCTTTCCAATAGCCTACCGCCACGCCGGCTAAGTACGCCGCGCCCATGGCGGTGGTTTCCACGCATTTGGGCCGCAGGACGGGGGCGTTGCTCACATCCGCCTGGGTCTGCATGAGATAGTTGTTGGCAGAGGCACCGCCGTCCACCTTCAGCGCCTCCAGCCGGATGCCGGAGTCGTTTTCCATGGCAGCAAGCACATCGTTAATCTGATAAGTAATGGAGTCCAGGGTGGCCCGGATGATGTGATACTTGTTCACGCCCCGGGTCAGGCCCAGAATGGTGCCCCGGGCATAGGCATCCCAATAGGGCGCCCCCAACCCCGTAAAGGCCGGCACCACATAACAGCCGTTGGTATCCGGCACTTTCCGGGCCATGTATTCCGCATCGGCGGCGGATTCCACGAACCGCAGCTCGTCCCGCAGCCACTGCACCGCCGCCCCCGCCACGAAGATGGAGCCTTCCAGGGCGTACTGCACCTCGCCGCCCAAGCCCCAGGCGATGGTGGTGACCAGACCATTTTGGGAGAACATAGGGGTTTTGCCTGTGTTCATCAGCACAAACGCGCCCGTTCCATAAGTACACTTGGCTTCCCCGGGGGCAAAGCAGGTCTGCCCAAACAGCGCCGCCTGCTGATCGCCTGCCGCGCCGGCGATGGGGATAGGCGCGCCGAAGAAGGCGGCCTCCGTTTTTCCGTAAATCTGGCTGCTGGGGACAGGCGTGGGAAGCATGGAGGCTGGGATGTTCAGCCGGGCGAGAATTTCCTCGTCCCAGGTCAGGGTGTTGATGTTAAAGAGCATGGTGCGGGAGGCATTGGAATAGTCCGTCACATGAACCCGTCCCCCGGTCAGCTTCCAGATGAGCCAGGTTTCCACCGTGCCGAACAGCAGCTCCCCTTTTTCCGCCTGCTGCCGTGCCCCGGGCACATTTTCCAGAATCCAGTTGATTTTGGTGCCGGAAAAATAGGGGTCAATCACCAGGCCGGTTTTCCGGCGGATGGTTTCGGTCAGCCCCTCCCCCGCCAGCTGCTCGCACAGGGGCGTGGTGCGGCGGCACTGCCAGACGATGGCGTGATACACCGGGCGGCCGGTGAATTTGTTCCAGACGATGGTGGTTTCCCGCTGGTTGGTGATGCCGATGGCGGCGATGTCAACCGCGGTTGCGCCGATGTTCCGCAGGGCGGTTTGGGCAACCTCCAGCTGCGTGGCAAAAATCTCGTCGGCATCGTGCTCCACCCAGCCGGGTCGGGGGAAAATCTGGGTAAACTCCTTCTGCGCCACGCTGCAAACCTGTCCCCTGCGGTCAAAGAGGATGCAGCGGTTGGAGGTGGTGCCGGAATCCAGGGCCATGATATATTTTGACATACGCATTCTCCTTATGAAAAAGGGCGGTTTTTACCGCCCTTTTTGTTATTCTGTAATGTGGGAATGGTTGCTGATGTGGTCCTCGCAGTAGCAGTAATAGCCATGGCAGCGGGAGCAGTAGCGGAATTCCAACTCCGGGTTACTCACATCTGTGCGCCCGCAGACGGTGCAGCGGTGGGTGTAATTGGCTCTGGAGGAGGAAGCCGGCTGACGGTCACCGGGGAACGGAATGGTGCCGCCTTTGCTTGTCTGTTTGGGCTGCTTGGGCTGTTTCTTCAGCCCTCGGCGGATTTTGACCCGCCAGCTCATGGGAATCACATTCAGCACATCCTTGCCAAAGAACAGGAAATAGTTGCCAATGGCAATCAGCGGATACAGATAATACGGGAACGGCAGCATCCGGCTGAGCATCACCACTTCCACCACCGTCATCACCAGGTCAAACAGGGCGAAAATCCACGCCCGCACCGGGATAATGAAAAACAGCAGGAACCGGGAATCGGGATACAGCGTGGCATAGCCCAGGAACAGGCTCAGGTTCAGATAGGTCACATCTGCCGGAAGGCCGGGGAAAATCATGCAGAACACATCCATCAGCAGCACGCCGCTGAAATAGAACAGGTTAAACCGGAAGGTTCCCCACACGCTCTCCATGGCGCGGCCCAGGGAATAATAGCAGAACAGGCTGATGGCCGTCAGCAGGATATTGCCCGCGCTGTAAGTCAGCGGGTAGGTAATCAGCCGCCAAATTTCGCCCCGGAGAATCCGCGTCCGGTCAAAGCACAGCCAGTAGTACAGCACATTGTTGTTGGCCGCAAAGCTCATCAGATACACCAGCGCCGCACCCACCGTCAGATAAAGCATCAGGTTGGGAATGCCCTTGGTGCGGTGCTTGAAGCAGAAGCGCTCGAAGCGGTTACGAAGGTTTTTCAATGGAATTTCAACTCCTGTCATGTATTACTGTCTATCATACCAGTCTTTTTTCCATTTGTCCACCAGAGAATTGTGAACATTTTGGCCCTTTCCAGATTTTTCGAAATTTTTCCTGAAAAAAGCAGAAAAAACTCTTGACTTTTTTCATTTCCTTTGTATAATGAATCAAAACTGCATATAAGCCTTATCAAGAGCGGTGGAGGGAACGGCCCGATGAAACCCGGCAACCTGTTAATTCAAGGTGCCAAATCCGGCGGCAAACGAAAGATGAGGATTCGATACACGCACATCGAATCCCGGTGTGCGGTTTTTTTATGTTTGGATGCGTAGACAGAAAGGAATTTATCATGGAAAAAAGACTTTTTACCTCTGAATGTGTGACCAACGGCCATCCCGACAAGGTGGCTGACTCCATCTCCGACGCCATTCTGGACGAATGCCTGCGTCAGGACCCCAACTCCCGCGTGGCCTGTGAAACCATGGTCACCACCAACTTCTGCCTGATTTGCGGCGAAATCACCACCAAGGCGGTGGTGGACTACCCCGCCGTGGCCCGGGAGGCCATCCGCAAAATCGGCTATGTCTATCCCGATGCCGGATTTGATGCCGACTCCGTGGAAATCATGTGCCGGATTCACACCCAGTCTGCCGACATTGCCATGGGCACCAACGACCAGGTGGGCGGCGCCGGTGACCAGGGCATGATGTTCGGCGGTGCCTGCACCCAGACTCCGGAGCTGATGCCCCTGCCGGTGGCGCTGGCCCGGGCTTTGAGCAACCGTCTGACCCAGTGCGTCCGCTCCAACGACCTGCTCCGCCCTGACGGCAAGACCCAGGTCAGCGTGGAATATGACGAAAAGGGCAATGTGGTGGGCATCGACACCGTGGTGGTTTCCATCATGCACAGCGCCGATTTTGAAATGAGCGAGCTGCGCCGCTACATCCGGGAGGCCGTCATCGCCCCCGTGCTGGAAAACTACGGCTTCTCCATCGACGCAGTTGCCCACATCCACATCAACCCCACCGGCAACTTCGTCATCGGCGGTCCCAACGGCGACACGGGCCTGACCGGTCGGAAAATCATCGTGGATACCTACGGCGGCTATTTCTCCCATGGCGGCGGTGCTTTCTCCGGCAAGGATCCTACCAAGGTGGACCGCAGCGCCGCTTACATGGCCCGCTACATGGCAAAGAATCTGGTTGCCGCCGGACTTGCCACCCAGGTGCAGGTGCAGCTGGCCTACGCCATCGGCGTGGCGGAGCCTGTATCCGTCCGGGTAGACAGTGAGGGCACCGGCAGAATTCCCGACGAGGATATGACCGCCCTGCTGCGCAAGACCTGCGACCTTACCCCCGGCGGCATCATCCGCAAGCTGGATTTGCGCCGTCCCATCTACGCCGCCACCGCCGCCGAAGGCCACTTTGGCGTGGCGAACCTGCCCTGGGAGCAGCTGGATCTGGCTCCCGTGCTGAAAGAGCTGGCTGGCATCTAAGTGCACACACCCCGCAGTTCCTTTGGAGCTGCGGGGCTTTTTTATAATTTGACATAAATTTGACATTCCCTGTCTTTTTCCTTTTACATTCCCCCGCTAGAATGGTGGTTGCAGTGAAGAAAATCTGTAATAAAAAAGGAGAAATTCAAAATGAAAAAATTCATTACCATTGCTCTTAGCGCTATTCTGGCTCTGTCCATGCTGGCAGGCTGCGGCAAAAAAAGCGTTACCACCGACGGCTCCACCTCCATGGAGAAGGTCATCGGCGCACTGGGCGAGGCTTATCAGGCCAAGACCGGCGTCACCGTGGATTACAACCCCACCGGCTCCAACTCCGGCATCAAGGCCGTTCTGGAAGGCCGCTGCGACATTGGCCTGTCTTCCCGCAACCTGAAGGATTCCGAAAAGGAGCAGGGCCTGAAGCAGACCGTGCTGGCCTACGACGGCATCGCCATCATCGTCCACCCGGGTAACCCCGTTTCCGACCTGACCCTGGAGCAGATTGCCGCCATCTACACCGGCAGCATCACCAACTGGAGCGAGGTTGGCGGCTCCGACGGCCCCATCGTGCTCATTGGCCGGGAAGCCAGCTCCGGCACCCGGGACGGCTTTGAATCCATCACCGGCACCACCGATGCCATCAAATACAGCCAGGAGCTGACCTCCACGGGCGACGTGATTACCACCGTGGCCGGCAACCCCAACGCCATCGGCTACGCCTCCCTGGCCTCCGTCAAGAGCACGGTCAAGGCCATTTCCGTGGGCGGCGTTACCCCCAGCGAGGCCACCGTTAAGGATGGCAGCTACGCCGTGCAGCGCCCCTTCGTTCTGGTGACGAAGGAAGGCACTTCCCTCTCCAAAGATGCGGAAGCCTTCTTCCAGTACATCACCTCCGGAGAAGCCAACGACATCATCACCAAGACCGGTGTGGTTCCCGCCAACGGCTAAGCATTAAAGATTCCCGAAATATACCACCGTTGCCAGCCGAGCGAAACCTCGGCTGGCAATGATGGGTTTTACGAGGTGCGCTATGAAACGAAAAAAATGGATTGAAAACGCCATTCACGGTCTTTTCCTGATTCTGGGACTGGTGACGGTGGGCTGCGTGCTGCTGATTACCGTCTATCTGGTGATTTCCGGCATTCCCGCCATCCGGCAAATCGGGCTTGTGGACTTTTTGTTTGGAAAAACCTGGGAATCCACCGCCGCAGAGCCGAAATACGGCATTCTCCCCTTTATTCTCACCAGCGTCTACGGCACCGCCGGGGCCATTTTGCTGGGAGTCCCCGTCGGATTTTTGACGGCGGTTTTCCTTTCCAAGCTGGCACCGCCCAGAATCCGGCTGCTGCTGGAAAACGCCGTCAGCCTGCTGGCGGGCATTCCCTCGGTGGTATACGGCCTTGTGGGCATGATTGTGCTGGTGCCCGGTATTCGGAAGATATTTCATGTGCCGGACGGCGCCAGCCTGCTGGCGGCCATCATCGTGCTGGCGGTGATGATTCTGCCCTCTATTATCAAGGTTTCCCTGACCGCGCTGGACGCGGTGCCCCAGGAATATGAGGATGCTTCCCTGGCGCTGGGAGCAACCCCGATAGAAACCTACTTCCGGGTATCCGTCCCCGCTGCCAAAAGCGGCATTGCCACCGCCGTGGTTCTGGGCGTGGGCCGTGCCATTGGGGAGGCCATGGCTGTGATGATGGTGTCGGGCAATGTGGCCAATATGCCGTCGCTGTTTCAAAGCGTCCGGTTTCTCACCACCGCCGTTTCCAGCGAAATGTCCTATTCCGACGGTTTGCAGCGGCAGGCACTGTTTTCCATCGCTCTGGTGCTGTTTCTGTTTATCATGCTGATTAACGCCACCTTGAACTTCTTCCTCAAGGGACGAAAGGAGGCGGCCTGATGCTGCATACCCCTCTCTCCCTCCGGCGGCGCGTCTATGAGGCTGTGATGAAAGCGCTGATGTGGATTTCCGTGGCGCTGACTTCTGCCCTGGTGCTGTTTCTGGTGGGCTATGTGCTGTTCCGGGGACTGCCCCACATCACATGGAAGTTCCTGTCCACCTCGGAAAGCTATCTGAATGATTCCATCGGCATTCTTCCCTACATCGTTAATACCCTTTCTATCATTTTCGTCACGCTGCTGCTTGTGCTCCCGCTGGGTGTGGGGGCTGCCATCTATCTGACGGAATACGCCCAGAACAAAAAAGTGGTGGCGGTGATTGAGTACGCCGCCGAAACTCTCTCCGGCATTCCCTCCATCATCTATGGCCTTGTGGGTATGCTGCTGTTTGCCAACCAGATGGGCTCCTGCCTGCTGGCGGGTGCTCTGACGCTGGTGATTATGAATCTGCCCACCATCATGCGCACCACTCAGGAGAGCCTGAAAACCGTGCCCCAGAGCTACCGGGAGGGTGCTTTCGGCCTGGGTGCCGGAAAATGGCGGGTAATTCGCACCGTGGTGCTGCCCGGCTGTCTGGACGGGGTAATCACGGGCTGCATTTTGTCCGTGGGGCGAATTCTGGGCGAATCGGCGGCGCTGCTGTTCACGGCAGGCTTCGGTCACAGCCTGAACGGCCTGCTTTCCGGTCTGTTCACCCCCGGCTCCACTCTGACCGTGGCGCTGTATGTGTACGCCAAGGAGCGGGGCGAATTTGAGGCTGCCTTTGCCATCGCCGCCATTTTGATGGTGCTGACCGTTTTCATCAACCTGTGCGCCGGCTGGGTCGGCAGGTATTTTAAGAGGAAAAAACTATGAACATTTTAACCGCCAACGATTTGTGCCTGTGGTACGGCAAGACCCAGGCGCTGAAAAATGTAAGCATTGAAATTCCGGAAAAAAGCATCACCGCCTTCATCGGCCCCTCCGGCTGCGGCAAATCCACCTTTCTCAAAACCCTCAACCGGATGAACGACCTGATTCCCACTGTGAAAATCACCGGCTCCGTCCGCTATCAGGATGAGGACATTTACGGCGCCAATGTGGATGTAAACGAGCTGCGCCGTCAGGTGGGCATGGTATTCCAGAAACCCAACCCCTTCCCCATGAGCATCTATGACAATGTGGCCTACGGCCCCCGCACCCACGGCATCACTTCCCGGGTCAAGCTGGATGAAATTGTAGAGCAGTCCCTGCGGGACGCTGCCATCTGGGAGGAGGTAAAAGACCGGCTGAAGAAAAACGCCCTGGGCCTGTCCGGCGGACAGCAGCAGCGGCTGTGCATCGCAAGAGCCTTGGCCGTCCGCCCCCAGGTGCTGCTGATGGACGAACCTACCTCCGCCCTTGACCCCATTTCCACCGCCCGCATTGAGGAGCTGGTGATGGAGCTGAAAGAGAAATACACCATCGTCATGGTCACCCACAATATGCAGCAGGCTGTGCGGGTGTCGGACTACACGGCGTTCTTTCTGCTGGGCGAACTGGTGGAATTTGGGCGGACAGATGACATTTTTTCCCAGCCCCGTGACAAGCGCACGGAGGACTACATCACCGGCAGATTCGGTTAAGGAGGACAGGCTATGCGAAACCGCTTTGAGGAACAGCTTTTTGAACTGAACCGGGAAATCATTGAAATGGGTGCTTTGTGTGAGGAGGCCATCAGCAAAACTGTGGAAGCCCTCACCACCGGCAATACCGCCCTGGCAGCGGATGTGGTATCCGGCAGCGGTGCCATCGACCAGATGGAGCGCAGCATTGAATCGCTGTGCATGAAGCTGCTGCTGCACCAGCAGCCGGTGGCGCGGGATTTGCGTCTGATTTCCGCGGCGATGAAGATGATTACCGACATGGAGCGCATCGGCGACCAGGCGGAGGATGTGGCAGAAATCATCACCTTTCTGGGGGGCCGCACCATGGAAAACGGCAGTCTGATTCCCAAAATGGCCCGGGAGGCCACCGGGATGGTCACCTCCAGCGTGGACGCCTTTGTGAAAAAGGATGTAGCCCTTGCCCGGCAGGTCATTGCCCGGGACGATGTGGTGGACGACTGCTTTAACCAAATCAAGGGACGCATCATCGATTTTATTGCAAAAAATCCGGCAGACGGTGAATTTTCTCTTGACCTTTTGATGATTTCAAAGTATTTTGAACGTATCGCAGACCACGCCACCAACATCGCCGAATGGGTGATTTACGCCGTGACAGGTACGCATCAGGAGGATGAGAAATGATATGGTGCATTG
Source organism: Faecousia sp. (assembly GCA_045121575.1). GTDB lineage: Bacteria > Bacillota > Clostridia > Oscillospirales > Oscillospiraceae > Faecousia. Next base: position 17,115 of record JBGVGH010000060.1, on the reverse strand, counting down.
AAGATGACGCCGCCATCCGGGACATTGAAATCTACGCGCTCCATTCTGCCGGATTTGAAGTCCGGGGCTTTGCCGACGGGCTTTCCCTTTGGGAGCCGCTGGGAAAGGAAAAGCCGGAGCTGATGATTCTGGATGTGATGCTTCCGGGGATGGACGGCATTGAAATTTTAAGAAAACTGAAATCTTCCCCTGAATACAGGGAAATTCCCGTGATTCTGGCCACCGCCAAGGGGCAGGAATATGACCGCATCATGGGGCTTGACCTGGGGGCGGACGATTATCTGGTGAAACCTTTCAGTATGCTGGAAATGACTTCCCGGGTCAAGGCGGTGCTGCGCCGCTGCCATCCCCAGCCGGGGCAGAAGCTGCTTTGCTGCGGGGGGCTCGTGGTCAGCCCCGAAGAGCGCACCGTTACCGCCGACGGCCAGCGGATAATTCTGACCTACAAGGAATTTGAGCTGCTGCGGCTGTTTTTGTCCCATCCCGGTATGGCCTACACCCGGGAGCAGCTTTTCTGTCAGGTGTGGAACCAGGACTATATGGGCGACAGCCGCACCCTGGATATGCACATCCGCACCCTGCGACAAAAGCTGGGGCCGTACGGCGCCTGCATCGAAACGGTGCGCCATGTAGGCTACCGCTGGGAGGCCGGCTATGACAAGTAAGATTTTCAAATCCATGCTGGCCGTTGCCGTGGCTGTGATTCTGGCAACCATGGCCATCATTCTCAGTGTATTTCATCCCTATTTTGCCTCCCTGCAGCAGACCCAGCTCCGGCAGGAGCTGCTCCTTGCCGCTGCGGGAACGGAGCAGCTGGGAATAGAATATCTGGAATCTCTGAAGAATGCGGATTGCCGCCTGACCCTGGTGGATGCCGGGGGCAATGTGCTTTTTGACAGTCAGGCAAATCCCGCCGATATGGAAAACCACGCCGACCGGGAGGAAATTCGTCAGGCGCTGACCGCCGGAGCCGGCAGCAGCATCCGCCGCTCCGCCACGCTGATGGAGGAAACGGTGTATGAAGCCGTCCGATTGGCCGACGGCAGCGTGCTCCGGGTTTCCGTCAGCCGGATGACGGCGCTGGTGCTGATGCTGGGGACGCTTCAGCCCCTTTGCATGCTCCTGCTGCTGGCTGCCCTGCTTTCGGCGTGGCTGGCCCACCGCATGGCAAAGCGGGTAGTAAAGCCCCTGAACGCCCTGGATTTGGACCACCCGCTGGAAAACAACGCCTACGAGGAGCTTGCCCCCCTGCTGCACCGCATTCACCGGCAGCAGGAGGAAATTCAGAGCCAGATGCAGACCCTGAAACGCCGGCAGGAGGAATTTGACCAAATTACCGGCAGTATGCGGGAGGGTCTGGTGCTGCTGGACACCGCAGGCCGGATTCTCAGCATCAACCCCGCCGCAAGGCAGCTTTTTGGCGCGGATGAAGCCTGCGTGGGAAAGGATTTTCTCACCCTGGACCGCCGGCAGGAAATTTGCCGCTGCGTCAAAGATGCAATGGAGCAGGGGCACGCCTCCCTCCATATTGCAAAAAACGGGCGGGAATATCAGTTTGATTTCAGCCGCATCGACTCCGGCGGCAGCGTGTACGGTCTGGTAATTCTCGCCTTTGACATCACCGAACAGGTGCAGGCCGAAAGCCATCGCCGGGAATTTACCGCCAATGTGTCCCACGAGCTGAAAACGCCGCTGCAATCCATCATCGGCTCTGCGGAGCTGCTGGAAAACGGCATCGTAAAGCCGGCGGATCAGCCCCAGTTCCTGGCGCGGATTCACCGGGAAGCCGCCCGGATGGTGGCGCTGATTGACGACATCATCCGTCTGTCCCAGCTGGACGAGGGCGCCGAAATGCCCCGGGAAGAGGTTTCTCTGCGGGCGCTGGCAGATGAGGTCTGCCAAAGCCTTTCCGATTCCGCCGGGGAAAAAGGGATTTCGCTGACGGTATCCGGCGCAGACGGCAATCTGCACGGCGTGCGCCGGCTGCTGTATGAGGTGGTTTATAACCTCTGTGACAACGCCATCAAGTACAACCGCCCCGGCGGCAGCGTCCGCGTTGAAGTAGCGCAGACGGCGGAAGATGTGACCCTCTCGGTGCAGGACACCGGCATCGGCATCGCCCCGGAGCATCAGGAGAAGATATTTGAGCGGTTCTACCGGGTGGACAAGAGCCACTCCCGCCAGTCCGGCGGCACCGGTCTGGGGCTTTCCATCGTCAAGCACGCGGTGCAGTATCACCACGGCACCCTCCATCTGGACAGCGCCCCCGGTCAGGGCACCACCATCACCGCATCCTTCCCCCGCGCAAATTAAACAGCAAAAGCCGCTCTGCAAAACGCAGAGCGGCTTCTATCTTCCTTTTAAAGTGCCAATTGCTCACAGGAACAACATCACAATTCCTGCAATCATGATAATTACACCGCACACCCTGGCAAATATCAAGGCAAACTGCGTTGCTTCCACATTCCGCATCCAAATACCATAGCGGATTTTCCAGAGGAAGCCGGGGAAGCAGGCATAAAGGGCCCCAAAAACGATGAGTACAATGCCGATGAAAACATTTTTCCCGGAGTGGGGCCGATTCATTCCCTCCGCACACTTCACCACTTCAACCAGATGCTCGCCCACTTCATAATCCGTGTTCAGTATGCTGTCATCGTATTCTTTGCTTCCGCCGGAGGCACCGACCGTGCCGAAGGAAGCCCAATAGGTTGCACCGTTGGGATAGGTGATGGTCACCTCCCGGTCTGCGCTCTTATAAGAATACTGGTATCGTCCGTCGGAAACGGTATGGGCTTCGGTGTCCACCGTGAAGGTGACACCCCACGCCGTCACTTCTCTGACGCTTCCCCGCTCGCTACAGCCACAAAGCAACAGCAAGCACAAAAGGATTGGAATCAGTCGTTTCATCGTCACACCTCCATTGTTTTTTCTTCCAATTTGATTATACTGTGCGGCATCTGCGCAGTCAACCGAAGAAAATGCAAAAACCGCCCTACAAAAATTGCAGGGCGGTTTACGCACAAAATCAAGAGGGATGTTTAATTAATAGAACTTTCTCTTGTTCTTACGGGCAGCTTCAGACTTCTGCTTGCGCTTCAGGCTGGGGCTGACGTAGTGCTCGCGCTTCTTGACTTCGGCAATAACGCCCTCCTTGGCGCAGCTCCGCTTAAAGCGACGCAGAGCGCTCTCCAGAGATTCATTTTCCTTGACGCGAATTTCAGACATTGTTTTCCCTCCCTCCGATGGCATCCGGCTCAATCCAGGATGCATTCAGGGCCTATCATTAGGCTTGAATATTATATACGCAGATTTTGGAATTGTCAAGCCGTCTTTCGACGATTTTTATAATTTTTTTCAAAACACCCACGCCCTGTCCGGAGAAATCGGCGGTTTTGCTTATTTCACAATCAGGTTGACCAGCTTGTTTTTCACCACGATGGTCTTGACGATGCTGCCACCCTGCTTTTCAAGGAACGCTGCAATCTTCTCATTGGCGCAGACATTGGCAACCACCGTATCGTTGTCCAAATCCGCGTGCATCACCACGGTGCCCCGCATTTTGCCGTTGACCTGCACAGCGATGGTAACCTGGGAATCCTTGCACTTTTCCTCATCGTAGACAGGCCAGGGCTCAAAGGCGATGGTGTTGTCGTGACCCAGAATCTGCCACATTTCCTCACCCACATGGGGAGTGATACAGGACATCATCTTGATGAAGCCCTCAGCGTATGCTCTGGGGCAGGAGCCTGCCTTGTACACCTCGTTGATGAACACCATCATCTGGGCGATGGCGGTGTTAAAGGCCAGCGCTTCAAAGTCAGAGGTGACCTTTTTCACGGTCTGGTGGTAGACCTTGGTGAGCTTGCCGTCGTCCGTATCGGTGAGGTTCGACGGCTCCGTAAAGAAATTCCACACCCGGTTGATGAACTTCTTGGCACCGGCCACGGCGGTGGTGCTCCAGGGCTTGGAAACCTCCAGCGGGCCCATGAACATCTCATACAGCCGCAGGGTATCCGCGCCGTACTCCCGGACAATGTCGCTGGGATTGACCACGAACTCCGGGAAGCGCTTTCCCATCTTGATGCCGTTTTCGCCCAGAATCATGCCCTGGTGAACCAGCTTCTTGAACGGCTCCTTGACAGGCGACAAGCCCTGGTCATACAGGAAGCGGTTCCAGATGCGGGCGTAAATCAGGTGACCCACCGCATGCTCCGGGCCGCCGATGTACAAATCCACCGGCATCCAATGCTCCAGCAGCTTCGGGTCGCAGAAGGCCTTGTCATTGTGGGGGTCGATATAGCGCATATAGTACCAGGAAGAACCGGCGGAACCGGGCATGGTGGAAGTTTCCCGCAGACCCTTGATGCCGTTTTTATCGTAGTGCTTCCACTCCTCCGCGTTTTCCAGAGGTGCCTTGCCGCCCCGGCCCTTGTAGTCCTCCAGCTCCGGCAGCACCAGCGGCAGTTCCTCATCCGGCAGGAAATAAGTCTTGCCGTCGTCGGTATACACGCAGGGAACCGGCTCGCCCCAGTAACGCTGGCGGGCGAAAATCCACTCCCGGAAGTGGTAATTGTTCTTTCTTCTGGCAACGCCCAGCTTTTCCAGCTTGGCGGTGATGGCCTCCTTGGCCTCCTCCACGGTCAGGCCCGTGAACTCCTCGGAGTTCACAAGACGGCAGCCCTTGCCCAGATAATCCTGCTTTTCAAAGGCCCGTTCCGACACATCCCGGCCCTCAATGACCTGAATCATGGGGATGTTGTGGGCCACGGCATACTCAAAGTCCCGCTGGTCGTGGCTGGGCACCGCCATGACAGCACCGGTGCCGTAATTGCCCAGCACAAAGTCGCCGATGAACACCGGCACTTCCCGGCCGTTGACGGGGTTGATGGCATAAATGCCCTGCAGGCGGCAGCCGGTTTTGGTTTTGCTGGCGTCGGTGCGGTCGATTTCGCTCTTCTTGGCGGCTTCATCCATATAGGCCTGAACTTCCTCCCGGTTTTCTACCCGGTCAAGCAGGCTCTTTGCGATTTTTCCGTCAGGGGCCAGCACCATGAAGGTGATGCCGTAAATGGTTTCAATGCAGGTGGTGTAAATGGAGAAAGAGCCGCCGCCCACCAACTGGAAATCCACTTCCACGCCGGTGGATTTGCCAATCCAGTTGCGCTGGATTTCCTTGGTGGATTCCGGCCAGTCGATTTCGTCAAGACCTTCCAGCAACTTCTCGGCAAAGGCCGGCTGGTCGATGACCCACTGCATCATCATTCTCTTTTCCACGGGATAGCCGCCCCGCTCGCTCTTGCCGTCGATGACCTCGTCATTGGCAAGCACCGTGCCCAGCGCTTCGCACCAGTTGACCGGCATTTCGATGCGCCTGGCGTAGCCCGCTTCCCACAGCTTTTTGAAAATCCACTGGGTCCACTTATAGAACTCCGGGTCGGAGGTGGCGGTCATTTTCGACCAGTCATAGTCAAAGCCCAGCTCCCGCAGCTGTTTGGAGAAGGTCTCGATATTCTTCTGGGTGAAGCCATTGGGATGGTGGCCGGTATCCACCGCGTACTGCTCAGCCGGCAGGCCGAAGGAATCGTATCCCATGGGGTGCAGCACATTGTAGCCCTGCATCCGCTTCATGCGGGACATGATGTCCGTGGCGGTGTAGCCCTCGGGATGGCCCGCGTGCAGGCCCACGCCGGAGGGATACGGGAACATATCCAGCACATAGTATTTGGGCTTGGAAAAATCCCACACATCCGTCTGAAAGGTCTTGTTTTCCTCCCAGTAGGCCTGCCACTTTTTCTCAATTTTAGAATATTCGTATTCCATAGTTCCCCTTCTTTCCACCGAAGTTACCCTTCGATGCCAATCTCCTTCAAATCCACCGCTTCTGCGTCTGCCCAGGTGCGCTCCAGGTTATAAAACTGGCGGGCTTCCTCGGTAAACACATGAATCACCACGCTGCCGTAGTCCAGCAGCTCCCAGCTGTTGCCCCGGTGGCCTTCCCGGCCCAGCATGGGCTCGCCCAGCTGCTCCAGGGTGTATTCGGCGTAGTCGCACAGGGTCTTGACATGGGTGTTGGAGGTGCCGGTGCAGATGAGGAAATAGTCAGCCAGGGACGACACCTCATTGACCCGCAGCAGCTTGATATTGGCGCCCTTCTTCTCGTCCAGCGCCTTGGTGACTTGGTAGGCAACTTCTTTTGCAGTTAACATAATCTTAAATCCTTTCTGGATGATGCTTTTATTTTTTTGCGCGGAGGTATTCCAGCGCCTCCCGCGACGCGTCGGATACCGCTTCGCCCTGCTGGGACAGATGCTCCAGCGTCATCTCCAGCCCCCGCTGCAGGGCTTTGTTCATATCCACAGTGGTGAGGTAGCGCAGCTCCTCCACCCCGGGAAAATCCCGGTTTGGCTCCATGTAGTCCGCCACATACAAAATGGTTTCCAGCAGATTCATGTTGGCCTTGCCGGTGGTGTGGCTGCAAATGGCACTGACCACCGCTTCATTCTCCCCGAAAATCCGCTGTGCCACCAGAGAGCCGGTGAGGGCGTGGAGGGTTTTGGGATAGTGCAGGGAGAAGTCATCCAGCGCCTTGCCGTAGCTGCGGCACAGGGCCAGCTGAAGCTGTCCGTCCAGCGCTTTGGTTATATCGTGGAGCAGCGCCGCCCGGGCCGCATCCGTTTCGTTGGCGCCCCAGCGCTTTGCCAGCTCCACCGCCGCCTGGCGGCAGCCCAGCACATGGGCCACCCGGCTGGGCTTCAGCAAGCTGCAAACCACCTGCTCCAGCTCCTGCTCCGGTAAGTTTTGATAGTTTCGGCCGGTTCCGTAGAGATGATGGGCCCGGATATAATCCGCCACACCCTCCGGCAAAAATTCATCCGCGCACCGGAAAACCAGCATCCGCCGCAGCTGGGTGGAGGAAATGTCCGTCACCGGATTTTCCAGCACATAGACCTTTGCGCCCATGGCTTCCAGCTTTTCCTTTTGGGCCTGAACCGCCGCTTCCTCCCCCGGCTGGCCCCGGTAAAACACGCCCAGCGCGGCGTTTTGGAGAATCTGCTCCGGGTTTTTCCAGCTTTCAAAGGAGAGGAACATATCCGTGCCCATGAGCAAAATCAGCTGGGCAGACGGGTGAGACTGCCGCAGAGCCTGCACCGTATCGCAGGTGTAGCTGACTGTCTCCTGCCGGATTTCCAGGTCGGAGACCGTCAAATTCGGGTCGCTCCCCACCGCAATGCGAAGCATTTCCAGCCGCTGCTGCGGCGTGGGGGAATCAGCGGGAAGCTCTTTGTGGGGTGCGACGCCCGTGGGAATCATCAGCAGCCGGGACAGGCCCAGGGTTTCCACAGCCTGCCGCGCCGCGCGCAGGTGTCCTGTATGAGGCGGGTTAAAACTGCCGCCGTAAATGCCGATTCTTTCCACAATACACACCCCATTTCATTTAATCCTGATTGCGCAGCTGGCGCTCTCTTGCTTTTTCGATGGACTTTTCAATGGCCTGCTGGCGGAAGTATTCATTGCGCTGTTCTTTCAGCTTCCGGGCCGCCTGACGGCGTGCCTGGGCACCCTTGCGCACCGGGTTCTGCTTGGCGGCGGGGATTTCCTTGCGCTTGGCGCGGCCCGTCTGGTTCCGCTCCGCCTGGCACTTTTCGCTGAAGCGGTAAATCACGAATTTGCTGCCGATGCAAGCCACACCGTCCGCGCCGGTGGCCTGGCAGATGGCGTCGCTGACCTCCCGGGGGCTGAGCAGCGCCGTTTCCAGCACCTTGCCCTTCACCAGTTCCCGTGCCGTCAGCAGGTTTTCCGCCTCGGCAATGACGGCCTCGCTCACGCCGTCCTTTCCCACCATCAGGGTGGTTTCCAGCAGATTGGCCTGCGCCCGCAGGTCTGCTCTTTGCTTACTTGTCAGCATAATTTGCCTCCTTGAGTTTCTCGTTCAAAATGGTCAACGCCCGGGCCCGGTGGGACACCCGGTTTTTCTCCTCCGCCGGAATTTCGGCAAAGGTTTTTCCCGCGGGCGGATAATAGAAAATGGGGTCATAGCCGAAGCCGCCCTGGCCTGCCGGCTGCCGCAGAAGCTCGCCGCAGACCTCTCCCCTGGCCTGAATCACCTGGCCGTCCGGGGTCATAAAGGTGATGACGCAGACAAATTTCGCCTGCCGCTGCCCGTCGGGCACCTGCTCCATGTTTTTCAGCAGCAGAAGCAATCTGCCCCAATCGTCCAGAGAATCATCAAATCCGTACCGGGCCGAGTAGATGCCCGGCTCGCCGTTGAGGGCATCCACCGCAATGCCGGAATCGTCGGCAATGGCAGGAAGGCCCGTGGCCTCCATCACCGCCTTTGCCTTGAGGAGAGAATTTTCTTCAAAGGTGGTACCGGTTTCCTCCACCTCAATATCCACCCCAAGCTGGGACTGCAAAATCAGCTCCATTCCGAATTTTTCTGTGATGCTGCTGATTTCCACCAGTTTGTGGGGATTTTTACTGGCCAATACAACTTTCATAGCCGCTCCTTACAGCAGAGCATCCACAAAATCCCGGGCGGAAAACGGCATCAAATCCTCAGCCTTTTCTCCCACACCCACGAACTTCACGGGAATCTGCAGCGCATCTGCCACCGCAATCACAATGCCGCCCTTGGCGGTGCCGTCCAGCTTGGTCAGGGCAATGGCGGTGACGCCCGCGATTTCCTTGAACTGCTTGGCCTGAATCAGACCGTTCTGGCCAGTGGTGCCATCCAGCACCAGCAGCACCTCTTTTGCGGCATTGGGCAGTTCCCGCTCCACAATGCGGCTGATTTTGTTCAGCTCATTCATCAGATTCTGCTTGTTGTGCAGCCGTCCGGCAGTGTCGATGATAATCACATCCGACCGTCTTGCCTTGGCGGCCTGAATGCCGTCAAACACCACAGAGGCCGGGTCTGCGCCCTCGTGCTGGCGCACAATGGAAGCGCCGGAGCGGCCCGCCCAGATTTCCAGCTGGTCGGCAGCAGCGGCCCGGAAGGTATCACCGGCCACCAAAAGCACATTCTTTCCATCTTTCACCAGCTGGGTGGCGATTTTGCCGATGGTGGTGGTCTTGCCCACGCCATTGACGCCAATCACCAGAATCACAGAGGGCTGGGTGGACAGGTTCAGCGCGGTGTCGCCCACATTCAGCATCTCCACCAGAATCTCCTTCAGGGCGTTTTTCGCATCCTCCGTGGTTTTCAGGTGCTTCTCCCGGACAGCTTTCCGCAGCCGTTCCACCGCCCGGGTGGCGGTGTCCACGCCCAAATCCGCCAGAATCAGGCTCTCCTCCAGCTCATCGTAAAAATCGTCGTCGATTTCGGAAAAGCCGGAAAATACGCTGCCCAGCGTGGAGCTGAGGGCTTCCCGGGTCTTGGTCAGGCCCGCTTTAATCTTATCAAAAAATCCCATAGGGTAAATAATCCTTTCCTTTATTCTGCAATGCCCAGATACTGCTCCATCTGGTTCAAATCCAGCCGCAGCAGCTTGCTGACGCCCTGCTCCTGCATGGTCACGCCGTAAAGCACATCGGAAGCTTCCATGGTGCCGCGGCGGTGGGTGATAACAATAAACTGGGTCTTTTTGCTCAGGTTGTGCATATAGGAGGCGAACCGCTCCACATTGCGGTCATCCAGAGCCGCGTCAATTTCGTCCAGCATACAAAACGGCGTGGGGCGCACCTTCAAAATGGCAAAATACAGGGCAATGGCCACGAATGCCTTTTCGCCGCCGGAGAACAGCGTGATGGTTTTCACCTGCTTTCCGGGGGGCTGCACCCGGATTTCGATGCCGCAGGTCAGAGGATTTTCCGGGTCCTCCAGAATCAGCTGGCCCTTGCCGCCGCCGAACATTTCCTCGAAAGTCTGGCCGAAATAGCGGTCGATTTTCTCAAATTCTGTAACAAAAATGGTGGTCATCTCCTGGGTCAGACCCCGGATGATGCTTTCCAGTTCCCGCTTGGCCTTCAGCACATCGTCCCGCTGGGCAGTCAGGTAGGTGTAACGCTCGTTGATGCGGGCGTATTCCTCAATGGCGCCCAGATTGGGTGTGCCCAGTCCGCTCAGCTTCCGCTTCAGCTCCGCAATGCGGCGGTTTCCGGCGGCAACAGATTCAATCTGTCCCCGCTTTTCCCCTGCCGTGCCGGGGGTCAGTTCATAGGATTCCCACAGCTTGTCAATAATCTGCCGCTCCTCCATGTTGGCTGTCAGCTTTTTCTGCTCCAGGGCGGCGCAGGCACGCTCCATGGTGAGAATGTCCTTGTTCTTCTCCTGGGCTTCCCGCTCGGAGCGGGTCTTGGTGGCCTCGGCATTGGCGCGGGCCTCCAGCAGCTTTTGCAGCTCCTGCCGGAAGGAGGCGGCGTCCGCGTCATTCTCGCTCTGCCGCCGCAGCAGTTCTGCGATTTCTTCCTCCAGGCGGGTGTTTTCTGCCCGGGTGGAGGCAATCAGCGCAAGCTGCCGCTCCCGGTCGCCCTCCATGGCGCTTTGCAGATGGCGCAAGTCCGCCACATGAGCGTCGGCCGTGCCCCGCTCGGCTTCCAGCGCCGCTTCCTCGGTTTTCAGTGCCGTCATGGAATCGGTGATTTTTGCCGTCTGGGCAGCGGTTTCGCTCTGACTGTCCTCCAAAAGAGCCAGCTGCTGCCGGGTTTCCGCCAGCTGCTGGGTGTATACTTCAATTTTTGCCGTCTGGGCAGACAGACGGTTCTGGTCGCCGCTCTGGCGCTGCGCCAGGGCTTCCCGCTCCCGCTGGGCGGACTGGCAGGCTTCCGCAATGGCGCTCAGCATAATTTCATGCTGCTTTTCCTGTCCCTGCAGGCGAAGCACCCGGTCCTGAGCTTCCCGAAGCTGGTCTTTTGCCGTGTCCAGCTGAAACTGCACCTGGTCGGCAGAGCGCTGGGCTTCCTGAAGCTGCAATTCTACGGTAGCACGCTGCCCCTCCAGCTCCTTTTCCTGGGCCGTCAGCTTTTCCAGTTCGTTGGCGCGGGACAAAATGCCCGCTTCCTTATTCACCGAGCCGCCGGTCATAGAACCGCCGGCGTTCATCACCTGACCGTCCAGGGTCACGATTTTGAAGCGGCTGCGGTACTGATTGGCCATGGCGATGGCATTGTCAATGGTCTGGACGATAACGGTTCTGCCCAGCAGATTTTCCACAATGCCCCGGTAACAGCTTTCGCTGCGCACCAGGTCAGAGGCAATGCCCACAAAGCCCCGGCACTTTTCCAGACCATTTTCCGTCAGGCGTCTGCCCTCGATGGAAGACATGGGCAGGAAGGTGGCCCGGCCTGCGCCGGTGCGCTTCAAATATCCGATGGCCGCCTTGCCGTCCTGCTCGCTTCCCACAACGATTTGCTGCATGGCGCCGCCCAGGGCAATTTCGATGGCCACGGTAAATTCATCCTCGGTCTGAATCAGCCGGGAAACGGGGCCGTGGATGTTTTTCAGAGTGCCCCGCTGGGCTTCCTGCATTACCAGCTTCACGGATTTTCCGAAGCTGTCAAAATCCCGCTCCATGGCCCGGAAGACCTTGGCTTTGGCAGTGACCGCGTTCCAGCGGCCCGTCAGATCCTTCAGCTGTTCGGCATATTCATCCCGCCGCTTGACCCGGTTGCCCAGACGCAGGGCATAGCCGGCGATGGTATTTTCGGCGGCGGTCACATCCTCCTGCGCCTGGCGAAGCTGGGCCCGGGTGTCCTCCAACTGGCTGCGGGCACTGTCCTGCCGGGCATTGCCGGAGGAAAGGTCGCTTTCCAGCTCCGCAAGCCTTGTTTGGGTCTGCTCCATGCCCGCCTGCAACGAGCGCACATCCGCCTCCCGTCCGGCAATGTCAGAGGCAAGGGAGGTTTCCCTGCCCCGCAGCTCCAAAAACTGCTTCTGCCGACCCTGGGCATTGGCGGTCATGGCGGCAAGCTGCTGCTGCAGCTGCTCCAGCGCCGCTCTCTTTTCCCGCAGAGTTGCGTCAATTTCCTCCATGCGCTGCTTCGCCTGCCGAATCTGCTGAGCGATGCCGCCGCTGCGGTCCTGCTGTCCCTGCAATTCTTCCTCGATGCGGGCAATGTTGCGGGTATTGTTCTCGATGCCGCCCCGCAGCACGGCCACCTGGCCGTCCAACTGCTGATGGGTGGCTTCCAGCATATTCACCTTTTCCCGGGTGGTTTCCAGTGCGCCGTCCCGCTGGCGCAGCACCTCGGTCATCTCTTCCGCCTGGCGGTAGAGTCTGTCCAAATCGTCGTGGGCCTGCTGCAGCACAAAGGCAGCGGAAGCATAGTCCTCCTCCGCCTTTTTTGCGGCGGCAGAGAGCTTGTCCAGCGTGTCCAGCCACACGGCCACTTCCACGCCCTGCAACTCTTCCTTCAGCTCCAGATACTTTTTGGCCTTTTCCGACTGCTGGCGCAGGGGTTCCACCTGCAGTTCCAGCTCGGAAACCTTGTCGCCAATGCGCATCAGGTTATCCTCGGTGCGCTCCAGCTTCCGCTCGGTTTCCTCCTTGCGGTGGCGGTATTTGGAGATACCTGCCGCCTCCTCAAAAATCTCCCGGCGGTCGCCGCTTTTCAGGGAGAGAATTTCGTCAATGCGGCCCTGTCCGATGTTGGAGTAGCCCTCCCGGCCCAGGCCCGTGTCCATCAGCAGCTCGTTGATGTCCTTCAGGCGGGCGGACTGGCGGTTGATATAGTATTCACTGTCGCCGGAGCGGTAGTAGCGGCGGGTAATCATCACCTCGTCGCTGTCATAAGGCAGCGCCCGGTCTGTATTGTCCAGGGTCAGCGTAGCTTCGGCAAAGCCCACGGCTGCCCGTTTCTGGGTGCCGCCGAAAATCACATCCTCCATCTTGGCGCCGCGCAAGGTTTTGCTGCTCTGCTCGCCCATGACCCAGAGGATCGCGTCGGAAATATTCGATTTGCCGGAGCCGTTGGGGCCGACGATGGCGGTAATATCATCGCCAAAACGAATGAGGGTCTTGTCCGGGAAGGACTTGAAGCCCTGCACCTCCAAAGATTTCAGATACACAGCAATACCTCACAAAGAAAAATGTAAAAAGGAATCAGCTTATTATACTGAAAATAAAGAAAAAATGCAAGGTATTCTTTTCGCTTTTCCCTTTTTCCCGAAAAAAGATGCCGCCGCGAAAGCGGTGGCATCTGATGGCTTATATCTTATGGTGCAGAGCCTCGATGGCCGCCCGGGCGGCGTCCTGCTCGGCGCGCTTTTTGCTGCTGCCGGAGCCTTGTCCCACGGTTTTCCCGTTGAGGCGCACCTCCACATCGAACCACTTGTCGTGGTCCGGCCCACGCTGGCCGGTGAGCACATAGGTCAGGGTCTGGTTTTTCTTCTGCTGCACCAGTTCCTGCAATTCTGTCTTAAAATCCTCGTTTTGCAGGCGGGTCACCGGCACCGCTTTCAGCACAAAGCGGTCGATAAACGCCCGTGCCGGCTCCATGCCCCCGTCCAGGAAGCAGGCGGCAATCACCGATTCCACCGCGTCGGCCAGAATGGATTCCCGGTTTCTGCCGCCGGAAAGCTCCTCGCCGTTGCCCAAAAGCAGATGCCGTCCCAACTGAATTTCCTCAGCAACTTTGGCAAGTGCCTTTTCGCATACCATGTCCGCCCGCATCCGGGTCAAATCCCCCTCCGGGCGGTTGGGGAAGTTGCGGTAGAGATAGGCCGCCGTCACCATGCCCAGCACCGAGTCCCCCAGAAATTCCAGCCGCTCGTTGCTTTTCAGGCTGTCGTGCCAGCGTTCGTTGGCATACGAGGAATGGGTCAGGGCATTTTGCAGCAGGGTAATATTTTTAAACTGATAGCCAATGGCATTTTCCAAATCCTTAATCATCCTGCTTCTCCTTTGCCTCTGCCATGGCCCGCAGGCTCTGCTCCAGTTCCCCGGAGAAGTCCGCCTGCACTGCGGCCATCGCCTGTCCCACCGCGTTGCAGAACGCCACCGCGTCCGACGCACCGTGGGCCTTAATCACCGGCTTCTGGATGCCCAAAAACTGGGTGCCGCCGATGGTGCGGTAGTCCAGCATGGACATGACTTCCTTCACGCCGCTCTTGCAAAAGAGGTAGCCCACCATGGACAGTGGATTCCGCTTGAAAATCCGGTGCTTCATCAGGCTGCCCATGAACATGGCGGTGCCTTCGATGGATTTAAGCAGCACATTGCCGGAAAATCCGTCGCAGACCACCACATCGCACACCCCCAGGGGCACATCCCGGCCTTCCACATTGCCGATGAAGTTGAGAAGTCCCTGTTCCTGGGCCTGCTGCAGCAGGGCATAGGCCTCCTTCTGCAAGGGGGTGCCCTTGGTGTCCTCCGTGCCGATGTTCAAAAGGCCCACCCGGGGATTTTCCACGCCAAATGTCTTTTTGGCATACAGCGAGCCCATCAGACCAAATTGCAGCAGAAATTCCGGGGTGCATTCGGCGTTGGCACCGCAGTCGCAGATGACGGTTTTGCCGCCCGCCTTATTGGGCATGGCGGGCCCCATGGCGGCGCGGCGCACACCCTTGACCCGCTTGGCAATCAGCGTGGCGCCGGTGAGCAGCGCCCCGGTGGAACCGGCGGAGATGAACGCGTCTGCCTCCCCAGAAGCCAGCTGCCGCAGGCCCACCACCATGGAGGAATTCGGCTTTTTGCGGATGACCCCAGCGGGGTCATCGTGCATATCCACCACATCGTCGGCATTCAGAATCTCCACGCCCGCAGGCAGAGCGGCGATGCCCTCTTCTTCCATGGCTTTCTTTATTTCCTCTTCCCGGCCCACCAGGGTAATGGAAACATTCCATTTTTTCGCCGCCGCAATGGCGCCAAGCAAAGGTGCCTTGGGGGCAAGGTCGCCGCCCATGGCATCAATCAAAATTTTCATAACGCAGAAACCTCTTTCTTTACACACCCTGCGCAGCCAGCGCGTCGATGATTTCCAGGGAGCGGTTGGCAATGGCAAGGTTTTTCTCTGCTTTCTTCCGAATCCGCTGTTCCAGCGGCGCAATAATGCTGAAATTCACATTCATGGGCTGGAAATTTTCCACGCTCTCGTCGCTGATGTACAGTCCCAGCGCACCGATGGCGGTGGTTTTCGGGAAATCCGGCAGCTCCCGTCCCTGCACCTTTGCCGCCATGGCCACGGCGGCAAGGAAGCCGGAGGCGCAGGACTCCACATAGCCCTCCACGCCGGTCATCTGCCCGGCAAAGGCCACCAGCGGGTCACGCCGGTCGGCATAGTACCGGTCCAGCAGTTTGGGCGAGCGCAGGAAGGTGTTGCGGTGCATCACGCCGTAGCGCACAAACTCCGCATTTTCCAGCGCGGGAATCATGGAAAACACCCGCTTCTGCTCCCCAAATTTCAGATGGGTCTGGAAGCCCACCAGGTTAAACACCGTCTTTTCCGCATTGTCCTGCCGCAGCTGCACCACGGCATAGGGCTCCCGCCCCGTGGCAGGGTCGGTCAGCCCCACCGGCTTCAGCGGACCATAGCGCAGGGTTTCCACCCCTCGCCGGGCCATGACTTCCACCGGCATACAGCCTTCAAAAACATTTTTATCCTCAAAGCCATGCACCGGAGCCTCCTGCGCAGAAACCAGCTCCCGCACAAAAGCGTCGTACTGCTCCTTGTTCATAGCGCAGTTGATATAGTCCGGCGTTCCCCGGTCATACCTGGACTGCCACCAGGCTTTTTCCATGTCCACAGACTCCGCCGTGACCAGCGGCGCGGCGGCATCGAAGAAGTGGAGATAATCCGCCCCGAAATAAGTGCCGATGGCCTCCGACATGGCATCCGAGGTCAGCGGCCCCGTGGCGATAATCACCGGCCCCTGGGGCACCTGGGTCACTTCCTCCTCCATCACGGTGATGTTGGGGTGATTGCGGATTTTTTCCGTCACCAGGGCAGAAAAGCCCATCCGATCCACCGCAAGGCAGCCGCCAGCCTCCACCCGGGTCTGGTCGGCGCAGGAGATAATCAGGCTGCCCATCCGGCGCAGCTCCTCTTTCAGCAGTCCCACAGCATTTTCCAGCTTGTCCCCCCGCAGGGAATTGGAGCAGACCAGTTCCGCAAAGGTATCGCTGTGGTGAGCGGGGGTCTTTTTGTGGGGTTTCATTTCATAAAGCTGCACCTGCACGCCCCGCTGGGCCAGCTGCCAGGCCGCTTCGCTGCCGGCAAGGCCGGCGCCGATGACTTTTACCGTCGCCACACTCATTCCCCTTTCTTTTTCGCCGTGGTTTTCCGGGCGGTGGTCTTTTTCGCGGCAGGCTTTTTCGCCGCCGTCTTTTTGGCAGCAGGCTTTTCGGCGGGCTTTTCGCCCTCTGCAGGCACTTCCCCGCCCTCTGCCGTCTTTTTCTTATAGTAGCCCCGCTTGTCCTCCGGCAGGAAGTTGGAGCAGGCTTCATTGATGCAGAAGGGCTTGTTGCGGCCCTTGCCCGCTTTCTTGAACATGGTCTGACCGCAGACGGGGCAATCCTCCGCCGTGGGCACATCCCAGGTCATGAAACCGCATTCTGCGCCCCGCTCGCAGCCGTAGTAGGCATAGCCCCGCTTGGACTTGCGCTTGAGAATGCCGCTGCCGCATTTGGGACAGCGGCCGGGCATCCGCTCCACGATGGGCTTGGTATTGGTGCATTCCGGGAAACCGGGGCAGGCCAAAAATTTGCCGAACCGCCCGATTTTCACCACCATGTTCCGGCCGCAGACCTCGCAGATTTCGTCCGTCACCTCGTCCGGCACCTTGATGCGCACGCCTTCGAGAGCCTTTTCCGCATCCAGCATCTCCTGGTGGAAGCCCTGGTAGAAGTCAGATAGCACCTTTTTCCATTGCAGCTTGCCTTCCTCCACCTCGTCCAGGCGGTGCTCCATGTTGGCGGTAAATTCCACATCGATGATGTCGTTGAACCGCTCCATCATCAGCCCCGTCACCACTTCGCCCAGAGGCGTGGGGCAAAGGCGCTTGTCGGTTTTATTCACATATTCCCGGTCCTGAATGGTGGAAATGATGGAAGCGTAGGTAGACGGTCTGCCCACGCCCTTTTCCTCCATGGCCTTGACCAGCATGGCCTCGGTGTACCGGGCGGGGGGCTGGGTGAAGTGCTGCTCCTTTTTGATGTCACTGGGCATCGCCTTTTC
>JBGVGH010000059.1:0-13465 GCA_045121575.1 Faecousia sp. | reverse complement strand
CGCCAATGTGCCGGCCCAGTTTCCCTTTTCCGTGTGGAGCCGCTGCCAGCGGCAGGTGCTGCAAACCCACGGCCATGCGCTGCTGCGCCCCCTGCCCAGTCAGGGCTGCCTGGAGCTGCGGCAGGCCATCGCCCGGCATCTTGCGGATTTTCGGGGAATGCAGGTGGACCCGGCCCAGATTATCATCGGGGCAGGCACCGATTTTCTCTACAATCTGGTGCCCCAGCTGCTGGGGCAGGACAGGTGCTACGCCCTGGAGGAGCCGGGCTACGGCAAAATCCGCCGGATTTATCAGGCCGCCGGGGCAAAAACCGTTCCCGCCGCCATGGATGCCCAGGGCGTGATTCCCGCCGGACTTCAGGGGGCGGATGTGCTGCACTTTTCCCCCTCCCACCATTTCCCCAGCGGCATCGTCACCCCCAAAAGGCGGCGGCAGCAGCTGCTGCAATGGGCGTCCCAGGGGAAAAAGTGGATTATCGAGGATGACTACGACTGCGAATTTCGCTTCGACACCCACCCCATGCCGGCGCTGTTCGGCCAGTCGGAGCAGGTGCTTTACATCAACAGCTTCTCCAAATCCCTGGCTCCCTCCATCCGCATGGGCTACATGGTGCTGCCCTGGAATCTTCTGGCGGTTTTCCGGGAGAAACTGGGCTTTTATGGCTGCACGGTGTCCGTCTTTGAGCAGCAGACCCTGGCACTTTTCCTGCAGGAAGGCCACTTTGAGCGGCACATCAACCGGATGCGGAAATTTTACCGCCTGCGGCGCAACGCCCTGCTGCAAATGATATATGCCGCCCCCGGGAGGGAGCGGCTTGCCATCGAGGAAGCGGACGCGGGGCTGCATTTTCTCCTGAAAATCCAGACGGAAATGCCGGATGAGGCACTGGAAGCCTACTGCCGCAGCCTGGGAGTAAAGGCACACACCCTGAGCCGCTACTACACCCAGACCCCGCCTCCGGAACGGATGCACCGGCTGGTCATCAACTATTCCGGGCTGAAGGAAGAGGATATGGGGGCATTTTCCAAATTTTTGGGAAATTTTTAACAAAAAAAAGCAGGGAAATTTTACTTTTCCCCCTTGCAAAATCGAAATGAGGATGCTATAATACAGGTAATCTAGCGTATACTATACGAAAGAGAGGGGCTGAGCCCCTCTCTTTTTTCTGAAACTTTTTCCAAATGAGGAGGCACTTTCATGAAAGTAACCGAGCGTGTGCAGCAGCTTGTGGAACCCATCGTCACCGCCCAGGGCTGCTCGCTGTGGGATGTGGAGTATGTCCGGGAGGGCGACCAGCGCTTTTTGCGGCTGTATATCGACAAAGACGGCGGCGTGGACATTGCCGACTGCGAGGCCATCTCCCGGAAAGCCGACCCGCTGCTGGACGAGGCCGACCCCATCCCGGAGAGCTACCATTTCGAGGTCTGCTCCGCCGGACTGGAGCGGGCACTGAAGCGTCCGTCCGATTTTGAGCGGTTTATGGGCCAGCCGGTGCTGGTCAAGCTCTACCGCCCCAAAAACGGCCTGAAGGAAATTCCCGGCGTGCTTGCCGGCTACGCCGATGGCCGGGTCACCGTGGAATACGGCGGCGAAAATCTCACCTTTGAAAAATCCGAGGTCGCCCTTGTGCGCCTGCGTGTAGAATTTTAACCCATCCAAACATATAGGAGGAAGAAAACAGTCATGGCACAGACCAGAAGAACCAAAAAGAACGCCGAAGCCCCCAAGGTGGACATCGGTGCCGAAATTTTCGCCAGCCTGCAGGACCTGGAAAAGCTCAAGGGCATTCCCGTGAACTACATGGTGGAGCGGCTGAAGCAGGCGCTGACCAACGCCTACCGCAAGGACCGGGAGGACCACCGGGATGTTCCCGCGGAAAATGTCATCGTGGATTTGAGCGAGAAGGGCCTTTCCATGCACCTGGTGAAAACCGTGGTGGAGGAAGTGGAGGATGTGGCCCTGGAAATCACCCTGGACGCCGCCCACAACTACAACCCCGACGCCCGGGTGGGCGAAACCGTGTCCATCCCCGTGGACATCAACAAGTTCGGCCGCATCGCCGCCCAGACTGCCAAGCAGGTGGTGATTCAGGGCATCCGGGAAGCCGAGCGGGGCATGGTCTATGAGAACTATGCCGACAAGGCCCAGGAGCTGCTGACCTCCACCATTTTGCGCACCGACCCCAACGGCAATGTGTTTGTCCGCATCGGTCAGGGCAACGACACCTCCGACGCGGTGCTGCGCCCCAGCGAGCAGATTCCCGGCGAAAGCTATATCGAAGGCAAAACCCTGCGGGTGTATGTGCTGGAGGTGCGTCAGGCCTCCCGCGGCCCCGTGGTTCATGTTTCCCGCACCCACCCCAACCTGGTTCGCCGCCTGTTCGAGCTGGAGACCCCGGAAATCGCCGAGGGTCAGGTGGAAATCCGCAACATCGCCCGGGAAGCCGGTTCCCGCACCAAGATGGCCGTCCGTGCCACCATGGAGGGCATTGACCCCGTGGGTGCCTGCGTCGGCCCCAGAGGCGGCCGTGTCAGCGCCGTTGTGGAGGAGCTGTGCGGGGAGAAAATCGACATCGTGGTGTGGAGCGAGGACCCCTGCCAGTATGTCAAGGCGGCCCTCAGCCCCGCCACCGCCATTTCCGTGGAGCAGGTTCCCGGCCAGAAGGCCTGCCGGGTCATCGTGCCCGACGACCAGCTGAGCCTTGCCATCGGCAAGGAGGGTCAGAATGCCCGCCTGGCTGCCCGCCTGACCGGCTATAAGATTGATATTAAGCCCGCCTCCGCCGTGGAAGCTGAGGCCGAGGCAGAAACCGAAGAGGAATAATTGATACAAGATACAAAAAGATACAAGATACGGAGATATGAGATACAAGATATGGTTCTCTTACCTTTTATCTTCTATCTTGTATCTCGTATCTGGTATCTTTCACAGGATTGGAGGTAGTCCGAATGCAAAAGAAGATTCCCCAGCGGCAATGTATGGGCTGCCGGGAACGGATGGACAAGCGCAGCCTGATTCGGGTGGTGCGCACCACCGACGGCTCGGTCTGCCTGGATTTTTCCGGGAAAATGGCAGGCCGGGGCGCTTACATCTGCCCCAAGGCGGAGTGCCTGAAAAAGGCCCAGAAGTCCAAAGCCCTGGACAGAAGCCTGGAAGTGACCATCCCCCAGGAGGTCTATGACCGGCTGGAGCGGGAAATCGAGGTGCAGCATGGATAAGGCGCTGAACTATCTGGCCCTGGCCCGCAAGGGCGGCATGGCGGAGCTGGGGGAGGAGCCGGTGGGCGCCGCCGCCCGCTCCGGCAAGGCCTATGTGATTCTGGTGGCCGGTGATGCCTCCGACCACACCTGGCGGCGGTCCTTAAGCTTTGCCGCCGGAACAGACCAGCAGTGCGTCCGCCTGCCGTACAGCAAGGACGAAATGGGCCTTGCCATCGGCAGAACCAGCCTGGCTGTGGCGGCCATCACCGATGTTTCCCTGGCGCTGGCCCTGGTTTCGTCCCTGCCCCAGCCCCCGGCAAAAGCCGTGGAGGTGCTGAAAGCCAAGACCGACCGGCTGAAAAAGCGGCGGGCCGAGGCCAAAGCCCATGAGAAAAATGTCCGCAAGGGCAAAAAGTAACCCCTTTTCCGTCCGTTTGCAGCGGTGGGCATTGCCCGCCTGCACTACCCATTTTCCCTCGCATTGTCATCTTGAGCGGAGCGAAGCGAAGTCGAAAGATCTCCCGGTATGGGAGGTTGAGATTCTTCGACTCGCCTCCGGCTCGCTCTTAAATGACAAAGATTTGTACCACGGATGATTTGTTCCCTGCATTGGGCGAGCCATGCCCACCCCTGCAAACAGGCCGTTTTTATTTCGTAAGTCAACCATTGTACCCGCCGTTTGAAAAAGCGGCGGAGGAAGCATGGAGGTGCGTTTATCGATGAGTTTAATCAAGTATCGCGTGAAGGATGTGGCCACTGATTTTGGTGTCACACCCAAGGAAATTTCCGAAATCGTGGGCAAATACTACGAAAAGCCCAAGTCCTATACCCAGACCCTGACTCCGGAGGAGCTGAACGCCGTCTTTGAGCATATCACCCGCAACAACCAGATTGGGGATATTGCCCAGGTGTTTAACGTGAAACCTGCCCAAAAGCAGGAGGCTCCCAAGCAGGAAGCCCCCAAGTCCGAGGCACAGCCCAGCCGTCCCCAGAACCAGAATCCCGGCAGCCGTCCCCAGAATCAGAACCGGCCCCAGCAGCCGGCCCAGAGCCGTCCCCAGACCAGCGCCGCCCCCGCCCCCCAGCAGCCCAAGATAGCCGAGCCGGAGCGGAAGCGGGAGCGCCGGGTGGTGGATACTTCCGCCGTCCAGGTCAACGCCAACCGCTTTGCGGATGTGGATAATCTGGTCAGCGAGCGGGAGCAGAACTACCAGGGCGGCAAGCAGCGCATCGGCGGCAACAAGGGCAAGCAGCAGAAGCAGCAGCCCATGAACCGCAAGGGCAGCAAGGCCCGCAACGAGGAGCAGGAGAAGATGCGCCGGTTGCAGATGGAAGTGGCCCGCAAGGCCCAGCTCACCGTGAAAATCCCCGAGGAAATCACCGTGGGCGAGCTGGCCAGCCGGATGAAAAAGACCGCTTCCGAGGTCATCAAGTGCCTGATGAAAAACGGCGTCATCGCCGCCATCAACCAGACCATCGACTTTGACACCGCCGAATTTGTGGCGACCGAACTGGGCTGCAAGGTGGAAAAGGAAGTCACCGTCACCATCGAAGAGCGCATCATCGACGACCATGTGGACACCGCCGAGGAGCTGGAAACCCGGGCCCCCGTTGTTGTGGTCATGGGCCATGTTGACCACGGCAAGACCAGCCTGCTGGACGCCATCCGGAAAACCTCCGTCACCGCAGGCGAAGCCGGTGGCATCACCCAGCACATCGGTGCTTACACCGTGGATGTAAACGGCCAGATGATTACCTTCCTGGATACCCCCGGCCACGCCGCCTTTACTTCCATGCGTGCCCGCGGTGCCAAGGCCACGGACATCGCCATTCTGGTGGTGGCTGCCGACGACGGCATCATGCCCCAGACCATCGAATCCATCAACCACGCCAAGGCGGCAGAGGTACCCATCATTGTTGCCATCAACAAGATGGATAAGCCCACTGCCAACCCCGACAAAATCAAGGAGCAGCTGACCAAGTACGACCTGATTCCCGAGGACTGGGGCGGCGACACCATCATCTGCCCCATCTCCGCCAAGATGGGCCAGGGTCTGGACAATCTGCTGGAAATGGTGCTGCTGACCGCCGAGGTGCAGGAGCTGAAGGCCAACCCCAACCGCCGCGCCAAGGGCACCGTCATCGAGGCCCGTCTGGACAAAACCCGGGGCCCCATCGCCACCCTTCTGGTGCAGAACGGCACCCTGAAGCAGGGTGACATCGTCATCGCCGGCACCGCCGTGGGCCGTGTCCGCGTCATGACCAACGACAAGGGCCGCACCGTCAAGACCGCCGGCCCCTCCGTGCCTGTGGAAATCACCGGCCTTGCGGATGTGCCCAGCGCAGGCGACACCTTCGATGTGGTCACTGACGAGCGCATGGCCCGGGAACTGGTGGAGCAGCGCAAGCAGGCTCAGAAGGACGCCATCGCCAATGCGGTCAGCAAGGTGACCCTGGATAACCTCTTTGCCAGAATGCAGGAGGGCCAGATGAAGGAGCTGCCGCTGATTGTCAAGGCGGATGTGCAGGGCTCTGCGGAAGCGGTGAAGGCCTCCCTGGAGAAGATTTCCAACGAGGAAGTCCGGGTGCGGGTCATCCACGCAGGCGTGGGTGCCATCAACGAAAGCGACATTCTGCTGGCTTCCACCGCCGGCGCCATCATCGTGGGCTTCAATGTCCGTGCCGATGCCGCCGCCATGGCCAACGGCCAGCGGGCCAATGTGGATATGCGCTTCTATCGGGTCATTTACGATGCCATCGACGAAATCGAGGCTGCCATGAAGGGCATGCTGGCGCCCAAGTATCAGGAAGTGGTCATCGGCCACGCCGAGGTGCGCCAGACCTACAAGGTTTCCGCCGTCGGCACCGTCTGCGGCTGTATGGTCAAGGACGGCAAGGTGACCCGGGACGCCCAGGTGCGTGTGCTGCGGGATAACATCGTCATTCACGAGGGTGAAATCGGCTCTCTGCAGCGGTTTAAGGACCAGGCCAAGGAAGTCACCGCCGGCTTTGAGTGCGGCATGACCGTGGCCAAGTTCAACGACATCCGGGAATACGATATTCTCGAATGCTTCGTCATGGAAGAAATCAAGAGATAACATTTCTCTGCCGCGCCGCCGCTGCGGCGCGGCAGATATGCTTGTTTAGGAGGATGAAAAATGGCATCCAAGAGAATTGTTGCAATCAATCAGGAAATTCAGAAGGAGCTGAGCAATCTCCTTCGTACCGTGAAAGACCCCCGGGTGCAGGACTGCATGATTTCCATCACCCGGGTGGAAACCACCCCCGACCTGCGCTGGGCCAAGGTCTATGTCAGCTTCCTGCCGGATGAAAAGGCGCCCGACGCCATGAAGGGGCTGAAGTCCGCCTCCGGCTATCTGCGCCGGGGTCTGGGCCAGGGGCTGAACCTGCGCTACACTCCGGAAATCCAGTGGGCGCTGGACGATTCCATCACCTACGGCGCCAAAATGCTGGCCCTCATCAACTCCCTGGATACAGGGCACGATGAGGAAGAAACGGAAGGAACCGAGGGCTGAACCGGATGCCGCCTTTGCAGGCGGATACCATGCCCGCAAAGCCACGCTTATTGTAGGGCGAGGCGGTGCGCCCGCAGGGAATAGGCATATCCATGATTGCCGGGGGCAATCATACCAATAAAAAATCATGCCCTCGCCGCTCAGAGGCAGAAGGTTTTGTCATCCTGAGCGGAGCGCAGCGGAGTCGAAGGATCTCATGGAAAAAGTGAGCAGAAAGAGATTCTTCGACTCGCCTTCGGCTCGCTCAGAATGACAAAAATGGGAGGATTTGCCACCCTCATGTCTTGCATATTTATCCGCTTTGCGGATGGGATTTCCCGTGGAAATGCCCGGCGAGGCGGTGCGCCCGCAGGGAACTGGCATATCCATGATTGCCGGGGGCAATCATACCAAAATCAATAAGACCTCGCCCTACAATGGGGGGCTTTATGCTCGCAACGGTTTGTCGGTTGGCATCCCCCACATACAGGCCCACCTTCGATTGAAAAAGGAAATTTATGAACGGAATTGTAATTGTAGACAAGCCCCAGGGCTGGACCAGCCAGGATGTGACCGCCCGGCTGCGCCGGGTATTTGGTACCCGCCGCATCGGTCACGGCGGCACCCTGGACCCCATGGCCACCGGCGTGCTGCCTGTGTTTGTGGGCCGGGCCACCCGGGGCGTGGAATTTTTCGAGCACGCCGGGAAAACCTATGAAACGGTGCTGCGGCTGGGCCGCACCACCGACACCGAGGATGTGACCGGCACCACCCTGACGGAGCAGGAAGTCCACATCACGAAAACAGAATTTCTGGATATTCTCCCGAAATTCCGGGGGAAAATCCTGCAAATCCCCCCCATGTACTCCGCCCTGAAAGTAAACGGCCAGAAGCTGTGCGACCTGGCCCGCAAGGGAAAGGAAGTGGAGCGGCAGCCCCGGGAAATTGAGATTTATGAGCTGGAATGTCTGGATTTCTCAGGAGAAACCGCCACGCTGCGGGTGCGCTGCTCCAAGGGTACCTACATCCGCACCCTGTGCAAGGACATGGGCGAAGCCCTGGGCTGCGGCGGCTGCATGGAGGCGCTGCGGCGCACCCGGGCGGGGGAATACGACATTGGGGAAGCCGTCCCACTGGAAACCCTGCTGGAGGCGGAAAACCCGGAGGAGTATCTGCGCCCGGTGGACACCATGTTCCGAAACCACCCCGCCGTCACCCTGACGGAAAACCAGGAAAAGCGCTGCCGCTGCGGCAATTCCTTCTCCGTGAAGTACCCCGACGGCACCTACCGGGCCTATGGAGCGGACGGCGAATTTCTCATGCTGGCCAAGGTGGAAAGCGGCATTATGTCAACCATCAAGAGCTTTTTTGAAGTGTAAGCCCTGCGGAATTAGGAATGAGGAGTTAGGAATTAGGAGTTAAATCTGTAGGGGCGACCTGCGGTCGCCCGCGGATAAATGGGGATTCGCTGGTATAAGGATTTTTAGGGAAAAGGCATGCCTTTGCCGACCGGCAGCAATTATCAGCGCGGCGAAAAAGAACGAACCCCAGCGGCGAGGGCATGCCCTCCCCCTACAATACAGAGGGTTGCCATTCGTAATTCGTAATTTTTAATTCTCTTAACCGCCCCTACTGATAACTGATGACTGACAACTGCCCTGCATGGCAGCACAAGGTGATTCTATGGAAAAACAGAAAACAATTTATGCCCTGGGATTTTTTGACGGGGTACACCGGGGGCACCAGGCGCTGCTGCGGGCGGCCCGGGAAGAGGCAAACCGGGCCGGCTGCCGGGCCGGGGCGGTCACCTTTGACATTCCCCCCGCCGCCTTTCTCCGGGGAACGCCCCCGGAGATGATTACAACGCTTCCCGACCGGCTGGCGCTGCTGCGCCGGTTCGGCATGGACACGGTGGAGGTTTTGCCCTGCAATGCCGAAAGCCTTGCCACCCCCTGGCTTGCCTTTCTGGAAAAGCTGGTGGAGAAAGGGGCGGCCGGCTTCGTCTGCGGCCACGATTTCCGCTTCGGATACCGGGGCGAAGGAAACGCGGAAACCCTGCAGTCCTTTTGCCGGGCGCGGAATTTCCCCTGCACCGTGGTGCAGGAGCAGACCCTGGACGGCGTGCGCATTTCCTCCACCGCCATCCGCTGCCTTCTGGAACAGGGGGAAATGGAAAAAGCCAACGCCCTGCTGGGCCATCCCCACATCCTCAGCGGCACCGTGGTGCCGGGGCATCAGCTGGGCCGCACCCTGGGGCTGCCCACCGCCAATTTGCTGCTGCCGCAGGAGCTTTTGACGCCCGCTTTCGGTGTGTACTGCACCAAAGCCACAGTGGACGGCAAAACCTACAGCGCCGTCACCAACATCGGGGTGCGCCCCACAGTCAGCGGCTCCGGCGTGACGGTGGAGAGCTGGATTCTGGATTTCGGGGGAGATTTGTACGGAAAGAACCTGACGCTGGAATTTTACAAATTTCTCCGCCCGGAGCGAAAATTTGATTCTCTATCCGATTTGCAACAGGAAATCCAGAGAAACGGGGAAGAAACCCGAAAATTTTTCGGAAAAAATTGAAAGTTTTTCTTTACATTCGGAAAAACTTATGCTATACTAACCCCGCTGGCTATGGTCAGACAATGAATATACCCCTGGCTCAGTGGCGGGAGAAAGCTGTATCGCAGTACACCACCCACCCCTACTTAGCCAACGGGAACAATTTTTGAAAGGTGGAACACACAATGATTCAGAAGGAAAAAAAGACCCAGGTTATCCTGGAGAACGCTACCCACGAGGGTGACACCGGCTCCCCCGAGGTTCAGGTTGCCATCCTGACTGCCCGCATCAACGAGCTGACCGAGCACCTGCGCACCCACAAGCACGACAACCACTCCCGTCGTGGTCTGCTGATGATGGTTGGTAAGCGCCGTAAGATGCTGGACTATCTGGCAAAGAAGGACATCAACCGTTACCGTGCTCTGATCGCCAAGCTGGGTATCCGTAAGTAAGATGTTTCCAAGGGCGATGGGTCACCATCGCCCTTTCATCTTAAGAAGCACCATCGGGAGAATTTTAGCAGTTGAACGAGTTTCCGGCCTCCGGCGATTGGTTCAAGTGCTAAACCTCCCGAACACACCTGTGCAACCTGCCCTCTGTCATTCTGAGCGGAGCGAAAGCGGAGTCGAAGAATCTCGTATAGATCCCTCGGCTCACTTTGTTCGCTGGGGATGACATTCCGTGCCGGTATGCACCAACATTTTTACAGGAGGTTATACCAATGATTACCCGTAAACAGTACCCCAACCATCATGTTTATGAGATGGAAATCGGCGGCCGTCCCTTTACCGTGGAAACCGGTAAGGTGGCCGAGCTTGCCAACGCCGAGTGCATCTGCCGCTACGGCGACACTGTGGTGCTCACCACCGTCACCTGCAACCCCATCCCCAAGGCCGGCATCGACTACTTCCCCCTGACCATCGAGTTTGAGGAGAGAATGTATGCCGTGGGCCGCATCCCCGGCTCCTTCAACCGCCGGGAGGGCAAGCCCTCCGAGCGGGGCATCCTCAACAGCCGTATCATCGACCGGCCCATGCGTCCCCTGTTCGATGAGGAGCTGCGCAACGACACCGTGGTGACCTGCACCGTCCTTGCCAACGACTACGATAACCCCGTGGAAATCGTGGCTTCCCTGGGCGCTTCCATCGCCATCGCTTCCTCTGATGTGCCCTGGAACGGCCCCGTGGCTACCACCAATGTGGCTTACCTGAACGGCCAGTATATCATCAACCCCTCCGCCGACCAGCGGGAGGCCTGCCAGTGCTTCGTGTGCATCTCCTCCACCTTCGAGAAAGTGGTCATGATTGAGACCGAGGCCAACGAAGCCCCCGAAAACATCGTCTACGAGTGCATCCGTGTGGCCCACGAGACCAACATGGAGATTGTCAAGTTCATCAACGGCATCGTCGCCGAAATCGGAAAGCCCAAGTTCACCTTTGAAAAGGCCGCCGTCAACCACGAGCTGCTGGACGATTTGATGGCCTACGGCCTGCCCCAGATTGAGTACGCCCTGGACACCGACGACAAGAATGTCCGTGAGGAGCGCCTGACCGCTGCCCGTCTGGACTTTGCCGAGAAGTTTGCCGACAAGTATGAGGATTTTGAGACCCATATCGAGGTCTGCCTGTACAAGATGCAGAAGAAGGTTGTCAAGAAGTGGCTGCTGGCCGGCAAGCGTGTGGATGGCCGCGGCATGGATGACATCCGTCCCCTGGATGCCGAAGTTGGCGTTCTGCCCAGAGTTCATGGCTCCGGCCTGTTCTCCCGTGGTCAGACCCAGGTGCTGAGCATCTGCACCCTGAACACCCTGTCCGCCGCCCAGAAGCTGGACACCATCTACCCCGAGGATACCAAGCGCTATATCCACCACTACAACTTCCCCGCTTTCTCCACCGGTGAAGCCCGTGCCGCCCGCTCCACTTCCCGCCGGGAAATCGGTCACGGCGCTCTGGCTGAAAAGGCTTTGCTTCCCGTGATTCCCTCCGTGGAGGAGTTCCCCTATGCCATCCGTGTGGTCTCCGAGGTGCTGTCCTCCAACGGCTCCACCTCTCAGGGCTCCATCTGCGGCTCCACCCTGGCTCTGATGGACGCCGGTGTGCCCATCAAGCGGCCCGTGGCCGGCATCTCCTGCGGCCTGATTACCGACAGTGAGACCGGTGTGTGGAGAACCTTCACCGACATTCAGGGTGTGGAAGATTTCCACGGCGAAATGGACTTCAAGGTGGCCGGTACCACCGAAGGCATCACCGCCATCCAGATGGACCTGAAGAACAAGGGTCTGACCATGGAAATCATCGCCGACGCTCTGGAGCGCTGCCGCAAGGCCCGTCTGGAGATTCTGTCTGAGGTCATGCTCAAGGCCATCCCCGCGCCCCGGGCCGAGGTTTCCGAGTACGCCCCCAAGATGATTTCCCTGAAGATTCCCGTGGATAAGATTCGGGAGGTCATCGGCTCCGGCGGCAAGACCATCCAGAAAATCTGCGCCGACACCGGTGCCAAGGTGGACATCGATGACGACGGAAGCGTGTTCATCTCCGCTGTGGATTCCGCTGCTGCCGACGCCGCCAAGAAGATGATTGACGACATCTGCTTCGTCCCCGAGGTGGGCAAGCTGTACTACGGTAAGGTGGTGCGCATCCTGCCCATCGGCGCCTTCGTGGAAATTGCTCCCGGCCATGACGGCATGGTGCACATCTCCAAGCTGGAAAACCGCCGTGTGGAAAAGGTGGAAGATGTGCTGAACCTGGGCGACATGACCTGGGTGAAGTTCATGGGCTTCGATGAGAAGGGCCGTGCCAACTTCAGCCGCAAGGACGCCCTGAAGGAAATGGAAAACGCCTGATTTTTCCCGCGCCCGCTGTAAAAAGCGGGCGCGTTCTTTTCTGTTTTGTTTCAGTAGTCAGTGGTCAGTAGGGGCGGCATAAATGCCGCCCGCAAAGCCTTCCCCTTTGGGGAAGGTGGCACGGCGTCAGCCGTGACGGATGAGGAACGGCGCCCGGTTGGGCATTACAGAAAGCCCGAAACAGAGCAAATAACGAAACCCTTTCGCCCGCATTCCTCATCAGTCAGCTTCGCTGACAGCTTCCCCCCGGGGGAAGCGTGTTGCCGCCCGCATTCCGAACCCCATTGTAGGGCGAGGCGGTGCGCCCGCAGGGAATAGGCATATCCATGATTGCCGGGGGCAATCATACCAAAAAAAATCATGCCCCCGCCGCTCAGTAACAAAAAGCTATGTCATTCTGAGCGAACGAAGTGAGTCGAAGAATCTCCGCCTTCCCCCATGAGATTCTTCGACTCCGCTACGCTCCGCTCAGGATGACAAGGGTTTCTGCCACGAGGCGGCAAGGTCAAGACCTTGCCCTACATTCTGTTCTTTCGAAACGGCAATATCCCCTCCTTTATCCGCTGCGCGGATGGCATTTCCTGTGGAAATGCCCGGCGAGGGCATGCCCTCGCCCTACAATCAAAGGTTGCGTTTATTGATACCCGCGGGCGACCGCAGGTCGCCCCTACGGATTTAACTCCTAATTCCTAACTCCTAACTCCTAATTCCTAACTCCTAATTCCTAACTCCTAACTCCTAATTCCTAACTCCTAATTCCTAACTCCTAACTCCTAATTTTCCCAGGGAGGGAACCATGAAAACTCGCTTTCTGGCGCTTTGCGCCCTGTTTACCGCGCTGATGGTGCTGTGCGCCTGGATTTCCGTTCCCATTGGGGACATCGCCGTGACCATGCAGACCTTCGCCCTGTTTATGACCCTGTTCCTGCTGGGAGGCCGTGGGGGGCTGTGGGTGGTGTGCTGCTACCTGACCCTGGGTGCTGTGGGGGTGCCGGTGTTTTCCGGCTTCCGGGGCGGTCTGGGGGCGCTGCTGGGACCCACCGGAGGGTACCTGATGGGCTTTGCTCTTGGTGCAGTGGTCTACGCCATCCTCACAAAAAAGGGAAAAAATCAAATTTTCGGGGCGGTTTTGTGCCTGCTGACCAGTTATGCCGCCGGAACGGTCTGGTTTTCCCTGGTTTATGCCGACGGAGCGTCCTGGATATTTGCCCTGAGCCGGTGCGTGCTGCCCTTTGTGATTCCGGATTTGCTGAAGCTGTGGCTGGCCCGCCAGATGTCCAAACGCCTGCGAAAATTCGCCCGATAAATGCAAAATTAAAAACGCAATCCGCTCGCAAACGAAACCCCATTGTAGGGC
>JBGVGH010000058.1:0-9602 GCA_045121575.1 Faecousia sp. | reverse complement strand
GGGCGATGTGCTGACGGTGGCGCAGGAGAAGCGGGGGGATTTGATGGCGAAAAATCCGGTATTCCGCCCGGATGGCCTTTCCTTTACGGCGGTTGCGGGGGAAGAAGCCGTGCCGGTGGAGGTGCCGATTCCCGGCCGGTTCACGGTGTATAATGTGCTGACGGCGCTGGGCTGCGCCATGCAGCTGGGAATTTCCCTACCCGATGCCGCGGCGGCGCTGAAGGATGTGCGGGGCGTCCGGGGCCGGGTGGAAGTGGTTCCCACGCCGGGAAAGGATTACACGGTGCTCATCGACTATGCCCACACCCCGGACGGACTGGAAAATGTGCTGTCCAGCGTCCGTGAATTTTGCAAAGGACGGCTCATTGCGGTGTTCGGCTGCGGCGGCGACCGGGACAGAACCAAGCGGCCCATTATGGGCGAAATCGGCGTCCGACTGGCGGATTTGGCGGTGATTACTTCCGACAACCCCAGAACGGAGGAGCCCGGTGCCATCATCCGGGACATTGTAGCCGGGGTGGGGGAAGCAAAAAACTATGTTGTGGTAGAAAATCGCAAAAAAGCCATTTATTATGCTCTGGACATTGGGAAAAAAGATGATATGATTATACTGGCAGGAAAGGGTCACGAAACCTATCAGGAAGTCATGGGTCAGAAGTACCACATGGACGAGCGGGAAATCGTGGCAGACTACCTGGCAGAAGCGAGGTGACCCCATGGCACAAATCACCCTGGAAAAGGCCGCGGCCTGGTGCGGCGGCTATGTGGAAAAGAAATATGAAAACAGAATCTTCTGCGGCGCGGAAATTGATTCCCGGAAAATAAGGCCGGGGCAGATGTTCGTGGCGCTGAAAGGTGCCCGGGACGGGCATGATTTTATAGAAGCTGCCCTTGCATCCGGCGCGGCAGCGGTGCTTTGCTCCCGCCCCGCGGGGGACTATCCTGCCATTGTGGTGGAGGATACCCGCATCGCCCTGGGGCAGATTGCAGCACGCTTCCGCTGGGAGAGCGGGATGACCGTGGTGGGCATCACCGGCTCCGTGGGCAAAAGCACCACCAAGGAAATGGTGGCGGCGGTGCTGGAAGGGGACTTTGTGGTGGGGAAAACCCCCGCCAACTTTAATAATGATTTGGGTCTGCCCATGGCGATTCTGGCCATGGGGGAGGATACCCAGGTGGCGGTGCTGGAGATGGGCATGAGCCATTTCGGGGAAATTTCCTATCTGACCCATATTGCGAGGCCCGATGTGGCGGTGATTACCAACATCGGCACCATGCACATGGAAAATTTGGGCAGCCGGGAGGGAATTTTGCAGGCCAAGCTGGAAATTCTGGAGGGCATGGACGAAAACGCCGTGTTCTGCCTCAATGCCGATGACCCCCTGCTGCAGATCAGCCGGGAGAAAATCCGGCAGAAAGTGGTTTCCTTTGGCTGGCACGATGAAAAAGCGGATATTCATGGAAAAAATGTGACGCAAACCCCGGAAAAGCTGACTTTTACCGTGGAAAATGGGACGCAGTCCTTCCCGGTGGAGCTGCCGCTGGAGGGAGAGCATTATGTGTTGGATGCCCTTTCCGCCGTTGCGGTGGGACTGACCCTGGGGGTCAGTCCCGAGCGGATAAATCAGCGGCTGCGCCGCTTCCGCAATATGGAAGGGCGGCAGGAGATTTTTCAGCAGAATGATGTGACCATCATCAAAGACTGCTACAACGCGGGACCTGAATCCATGGCGGCGGCGCTGAAGGTGCTGCGCGCCCGCCCCGGCCGGCACATTGCGGTGCTGGGGGATATGCTGGAACTGGGCGCCTGCTCGGAGCTGGCCCACGGGGAAGTGGGGCAGTTGGCGGCGCAGTGCGCCGATGTGCTGCTGTGCTATGGCCCCAACAGCCGCATCACGGCCCGGATGGCACAGGAATGCGGCATGAAAGAAACCAGCGTGGCGGTGTTTGACGACCGCCGGGCAATGGCCCGGCATTTGCGCCGCATTTCCAGACCCGGCGATGTGCTGCTGTTCAAGGGCAGCCATGGGATGCACATGGAACTGGTGCTGGACTATTTTTTAGAGGAACGAGAGAAATAAACGGAGGCAACATCCATGACAAAAGTTATCATCACAGGCATACTTTCCTGTATTCTCACCGGGGGCATCGGCTATCTGCTGCTGCCGGTGCTGCGGGCGCTGAAGGCCGGACAGTCCATCCGGGAGGTTGGCCCCACCTGGCACAACAGCAAGGCGGGAACCCCCATGATGGGCGGCATCATGTTCATTTTGGGAACGGTTCTGTGCCTGCTGTTCAA
Source organism: Faecousia sp. (assembly GCA_045121575.1). GTDB lineage: Bacteria > Bacillota > Clostridia > Oscillospirales > Oscillospiraceae > Faecousia. The sequence continues at coordinate 7,303 of JBGVGH010000058.1, read as the reverse complement.
TGTGGCGGCGCTGGAGGACTATACCCCGCTGTATGCCCTGGCACTGGGGCTGTGCTTTGGCTTCGTGGGATTCCTGGACGACTATTTCAAGTTGCGGCACAAGCGCAACCTGGGTCTGACCGCCATTCAGAAAGCGCTGCTGCAGATGGCAGTTTCTGCCATTTACCTGTATGTGCTGTATATGCAGGGGGTGCTGACCTGTGATATTTACATTCCGTTTGTCAATACGACATTTTATCTGAACCCTATCGTATATATTTTCTTTGCCATGTTTGTGATGGTGGGCTGTGTCAACGCGGTGAACCTCACCGACGGGGTGGACGGCCTGTGCGCCAGCGTCACCATTCCTGTCATGGTGTTCTTCACCGCCGCCGCCATTGCCATGGGCAAGCTGGATTTGGCGCTGCTGCCGGCCTGCCTGGTGGGCGGATTGGTTGCATACCTCTTTTATAACTGGCACCCGGCCAAGGTGTTCATGGGAGACACCGGCTCCCTGCTTTTGGGCGGAACGGTGTGCGCCCTGGCCTTTGCCCTGGATATGCCTCTGATTCTGGTGCTGGTGGGGCTGGTTTACATTGTGGAAACCCTGTCCGTGATTTTGCAGGTTTCCTATTTCAAGCTGACCCATGGCAAGCGTATTTTCAAGATGACCCCCATCCACCATCACTTTGAGATGTGCGGATGGAAGGAAGTGAAAATCTGCGTGGTATTCTCTCTGGTGACGGTAGGAATGTGCCTGCTGGCCTGGTTTGGCATTGCCGGGAGAATCTGATCGAAAGGAGCGCCTATGGCACAGAAGCGTCTGCTTCCTGCCAAAGAGGACCGACCCCCACACCGGGGGCAGACAAGCGTTGACATCCCTTTTCTCGTACTGGTGCTGCTGCTTCTGGCGGTGGGTCTGTGCATGCTGTATTCCGCCAGCTGCGCCCAGAGCGAGTATGACACCGGCTATACCGATTCGGCCAAATATCTGAAAAAGCAGGCCGCCTGCGCCCTCATCGGGCTGGCTGCCATGTTCTGCTTCAGCCGCCTGCCGGCGGAAATCTGGAGCAGGCTGGCCTGGCCGGTTTACGCGGTGGGCATCATTCTGCTGCTGAGCGTGCTGGTGGTGGGGGAGTCGGTCAACGGCGCCAAACGCTGGATTAATATTGCCGGCATCCAGTTTCAGCCGTCGGAAATTGCCAAATTTTCCATGATTGTGCTGCTGGCCCGGCTGACAACCCAATACGGCGCCGATGCCAGAACCTTCCGCTACGGCGTGCTGGGCTTTGGCTGCGCCATGCTGGGACTGCTGGTGCCTCTGGCGCTGGAAAAACATTTGTCCGCCATTATGCTCATGGGTATGGTGGGCGTGGTGATGATGTTTGTGGCGGGAACCAGCCCCAAGTGGCTGGGAGCGGGCGCTGCCGCCGCGGCGGCCTTTGTGCTGGTGTATATCAGCCTGATGGGCTATGCCGGCGACCGGGTCACGGCCTGGCTTCACCCGGAAAAAGACCCCGGCGATACCGGGTACCAGATTTTGCAGTCGCTGTATGCCATCGGCTCCGGCGGCCTGTTCGGGCTGGGCTTCGGCAAGTCCCGGCAGAAGTACCTGTATCTGCCTTTCCAGTATAACGATTATATTTTTGCCATCGTCTGCGAGGAGCTGGGGCTGGTGGGAGCGGTATTGATTATGATTCTGTTTGCTGCCACCATTGCCCGGGGCTACTGGATTGCCCTGCGGGCGCGGGACCGGTTTTCCACGGTGCTGGCGGCGGGGCTGACCACCCTGATTGCGGTGCAGACGGTGCTGAATCTGTGTGTGGTGACCAATCTTTTGCCCTCCACCGGCATTGCGCTGCCCTTTTTCTCTTACGGCGGCACGGCCCTTGCGGTAAACCTGGGGGAAATGGGCATTCTGCTCAGCATTTCAAGATACAGAAACGAACCAAAGCGACAGGAGGAACTTCCATGAATGTGATTTTTACCTGCGGCGGCACCGGCGGCCATATCAACCCCGCCATTGCCATTGCGGATGTTTTAAAGGAGCGGCATCCGGACTGCAACATCCTTTTCATCGGGGCCAAGGGCCACATGGAGGAGCAGCTGGTGCCCCGTGCCGGTTACCGGCTGGAAACCCTGCCCGGCTCCGGACTGTCCCGGAAGCTGAACCTGGCGGGCATCCGCAAAAATGCGGCGGCGGTGCGCAGCGTGATGACGGCGGTGAAGCAGTGCAAAAAAATCATCCGGGACTTTGGGCCGGATGTGATTATCGGCACCGGTGGCTATGCCAGCTTCCCGGCGCTGTATGCCGGCAGCAAGCTGGGGGTGCCCACCTGCGTTCACGAGAGCAACGCCGTTCCGGGCCTGACCACCAAAATGGCAGCCAGCCGGGCAGACCGGGTGCTGGTCTGCTTTGAAGAGAGCAAGAGCCATTATAAGAATCCCCAGCGGGTCGAAGTGGTGGGAATGCCCATCCGCCGGGAATTCTGGCAGACGACCCGGCAGCAGGCCCGGCAGGAATTGGGGCTGGACGAACATACCCCCCTGGTGGTGTCTACCTTTGGCAGCCAGGGTGCCAAGGCCATGAACGAGATGACCGCCCAGCTCTTCGCTCTGGAACAGGAAAAGGGATTTCCTTTCCGCCACATCCACGCCACCGGCAGCTTCGGCTGGAAGTGGATGGGAAATAGCGTGAAGGAGCAGGGCGTGGATTTGGAAAAAAGCCCTGCCATTGAGATGAAGGAATATATCTACAATATGCCCGTGGTTCTGGCGGCGGCGGATGTGGTGCTGGGCCGCTCCGGCTCCGGCACCTGCAACGAGATTGCCGCCTCCGGCACCCCTTGCGTGCTGATTCCTTCCCCCAATGTGACCAACAACCATCAGGAGAAGAACGCCCGTGTGCTGGAGAGCCGGGGCGGGGCGGTGGTGATTCCGGAAACGGCGTGCAATGCCCAGGTGGTGTTTGACACCGTGATGGAACTGCTGAAGGACGAAAGCCGCTGCCAGCAGATGTCCGCGGCCCTGCGGAGCATGGTGGTGCCGGACTCGGCTGACCGCATCTGTGACATTCTGGAGAATCTGGCAAAGGGATAATCCCCGGAGGAAAAACCATGGCAAGAGAAAGAACAAGAACGCCCCGGCAGGGCAATCCCAACAGGGACAATCAGACCCGGCCTGCCGCTTATACACCCGCCAAGCCCTTTTTCCGCAACCGGCTGCTGGTGCAGCTTCTGAGCATCGCCGCGGTGGTGCTGGCCTTTACGGTGGGCATTTCCATCTTCTTTAAGGTGGATACCATTCTGGTCACAGGCGCGGAAAAGCACAGCGCCTATTCCGTGGCCCAGGCTTCCGGCATCCGGGAGGGGGACAGCCTGCTGTTTTTCGGACGGTCAAAGGCGGCGGGAAAAATCAAGCTGGAACTGCCGTATGTGGATACGGTGCGCTTTCAGGTGAAGCTCCCCGGCACGGTGAATATCATCGTGGAGGAAAAGCCGGTGGCCTATGCCCTGCAGGCGCAGGACGGAAGCTGGTGGCTGGTGACTTCCGAGGGAAAAGTGGCGGAATCCGTGGAGGGAGAGCCGGAAGAAAACTGCCCCCGGGTCAGCGGCGTGCTTTTATCATCCCCGGCGGTGGGACAGCCTGCCGCGGCAGCGGAGATTTCCACAGAAGCGGGCACGGCAACGGCCTCTGACCGTCTGGAGGCGGCGCTGGTGGTGCTGTATCAGCTGGAGCGGTACGAATTGTTTGACCGGGTGACGGAGCTGGATGTGCGGGATTTGTTTGACCTGCAAATGTACTGCGGCGACCGCTACACCATCAAATTGGGGGATGCCGGCACCATGGCAGAGAAAATCAGCCTGGTAAAAAATACACTGGCGCAGCTTGGAACGGGAGGCAGCGGCGTACTGGAATTGCAGTATCGTGACGAAACATGGAAGATTCTGTGCTATCCCATCTCCCAGCCGTGATTTTCTTCAAAAAAACTTTGCCGAAATCGTGAAAATCTATTGACCAATCGGGAAATTCAAGATAGAATATACAGGTGAAGTAATATCGTTGCACAGCGGATTGTGCGCTGTGTCAGTATACACAGGAGGAAACAATATGCCAGATTTTCAGGAGCGCGTTGTTAAAATCAAGGTCGTTGGCATCGGCGGTGCCGGTAACAATGTTATCAACAGAATGATTGAGTCCGGTGTGGACGGGGTGGATTTCGTCGTCATCAACACCGATAAACAGGATTTGAACAAGTCCAACTGCCCCAACAAGCTGCAGATTGGTGAAAAGCTCACCGGCGGCATGGGCGCAGGCTCCAAGCCTGAAATCGGCCGCAAGTCTGCGGAGGAGTCCCGCGTGGCCATTGCCAAGGTGCTGGAGAACATCGACATGGTGTTCATCACCGCCGGTATGGGCGGCGGCACCGGTACCGGCGCGGCACCCATTGTGGCAGACCTGGCCAAGGAGGCTGGCGTGCTGACCGTTGGCGTTGTGACCACACCCTTTAAGTTTGAGGGCGCCAACCGGATGCGCCAGGCGGAGAAGGGTATTGAGGAGCTGCACGACAAGGTGGACTCCCTGATTGTCATTCCCAATGACCGGCTGAAGTATGTCACCGACCAGAAAATCACTTTCGCCAACGCCTTCGGCATTGCCGACGATGTGCTCAAGCAGGCTGTGACCTCCATTGCCGAACTGGTGGGCTTCTCTGACCGGGTCATCATCAACCAGGACTTTGCCGACGTTTCCGCCGTCATGAAGGATGCCGGCCGTGCTCACATGGGCGTTGGCATCGCCACCGGCCGGGAGAAGGCAGAACAGGCCGCGCTGACCGCTATTTCCAGCCCCCTGCTGGAAACCGCCATCACCGGCGCTACCGGTGTGCTGGTGAATGTCACCGGCTCCCGGGACCTGACCCTGGACGAGGTGGAAACCGCTGCCGGTATCGTGCAGGAGAATGCCAACCCCGATGCCAATATCATCTTCGGCGCCACCTATTCCGATGAATTTGAGGACGAGATGCGTGTCACCGTCATCGCCACCGGCTTTGAGCAGAAGGCAGAGGCCAAGCCCGCTGCCAGCCCGGCACGCCCCACGGCTGCTTCCACTGCCAGCGCGGCACCGGCAAGACCGGCTGCCACCACCTCCAGCGACATCGACGATATTTTCAACTTGTTCCGCCGTTAATGTTGATTTTACCGCATCCCGGACAGCCCGCTGCCCGGGATGCTTTTTACAGAAAGGGAAAAGGTATGAATGCCTATCATGCACTGGCGGCCAGCTATGACCGCCTGACCAACGATGTGGACTATGAGAAAATTGTGGCCTTCTACCATGAAATACTGGCCCGGGAGGGGCTTCACCCCAGGACAGCGGTGGACTTGGCCTGCGGCACCGGCTCTGTGGCGCTGATTCTGGCCCGGATGGGCTATCAGGTCACAGGGGTGGATATGTCGGAAGAAATGCTGACCGTAGCCTGCCAGCGGGCGCAGCAGCAGACAAAGATGCCTTTCTTCGTCTGTCAGCAGCTGCAGAAGCTGCAACTGCCCCGGGGCGTAGACATGGCGGTTTGCGCCCTGGATGGCCTGGACTATATTCTGAACCCGGAGGAGTGCCGTCAGGCGGTGCAGCGGGTTTATAAGGCCCTCAATCCCGGCGGCATTTTTATTTTTGATGTAAATACCCCCGAGAAGCTGCGGGCCATGGACGGTCAGATTTTCGTGGACGAGGATGACGATGTGTTCTGCCTGTGGCGGGGTGAATTTGACGAAGAAACCAATATCTGCTCCTATGGCATGGATTTGTTCCAGCGACAGGGTGAAAGCTGGCAGCGTTCCTTCGAGGAACACCGGGAATACGCCTACTCCGCCGAACAGCTGCGGGCATATCTGAAGGAAGCCGGCTTTACCCATATCCGTGTCTATGGGGACGGAGAACTGCGCTCACCTGTGGAAGGGGAGCAGCGAATTTATTTCAGCGCAAGAAAGGGAATACGAAAATGAAAGATTATCTGGTTCGGGGCATGAGCCTGGACGGCTTTGTGAAAATGGTGGCCATCCGCTCCACCCAGCTGGTGCGCCGCGGCGCGCAAATCCACAAAACGACCCCCAACGCCACCGCCGCTTTCGGCCGGGCGCTCACCGCCACATCCATGATGGGCAATGCCCAGAAGGTGGAGGACGGCTCCATGACCCTGCAAATTCGGGGCGGCGGCCCCATCGGCACCATCACCTGCGTGTCGGATGCCACCGGCAATGTCCGGGGCGTGGTGACGCAGCCCAATGTGCCGCTGGTGGAGAAGTACCCCGGCAAGCTGGATGTGGGTGCCACGGTGGGCACCGACGGAACCATCACCGTCATCCGGGATTTGCAGATGAAAGAGCCGTATATCGGCTCTGTGGCGCTGGTGTCCGGCGAAATCGGCGACGATGTGACCGCCTATTTTGCCGAGAGTGAACAGATTCCCACCGCCTGCGGCCTGGGTGTGCTGGTGGACACGGATTCCACCGTGAAAGTGGCAGGCGGCTACCTCATTCAGCTGCTGCCCGGTGCGCCGGATGAAGTGATTGACAAGGTGGAAAATGGCATCAAGCGGGCCGGCGCGGTGACCGCCATGCTGGAAGCGGGCCTGACACCGGAGGATATTTTGGGCCAGGTGTGCGGCGAGCTGGGCGTGACCTTCCTGGAAACCACCGAGGTGGAATACAGGTGCTACTGCTCCAGAGAGCGGGTGACAGCGGCACTCATCAGCATCGGCAGGGAGGAGCTGACCCAAATCGTCCAGGAGGGGAAACCCTTCCCGGTGGAGTGCCAGTTCTGCGACACGGTGTACAGCTTTACACCGGAGGATGTGGCCCAGCTTCTGGAAAAGATTTGATTTTGCCGCACTTTCCGGGCGTTTGCCCGGGAAATCACGCCCGGAAAGTTTTGCGGAAAAAACGGAAAAAAGTTCTTGACAAAGTGCCCTGTTCTGTGTATAATGTGTCATGTCGCTGAGGCGCGGAGCCAAAGCGCAGCCGAGGGGAGCATAGCTCAGCTGGGAGAGCACATGCCTTACAAGCATGGGGTCACAGGTTCGAGCCCTGTTGTTCCCACCACCATCTGGCCCGGTGGTGCAGTCGGTTAGCACGCCAGCCTGTCACGCTGGAGGTCGACGGTTCGAGTCCGTTCCGGGTCGCCATCAAATGTGGAGAGCTTCGGCTCTCCACGATATGCCTCTGTAGCTCAGTCGGTAGAGCAGCGGACTGAAAATCCGCGTGTCGTTGGTTCGATTCCGACCGGAGGCACCAATGTGCCGTGACTGTGTGGAATTGAAGAAATT
>JBGVGH010000057.1:0-22742 GCA_045121575.1 Faecousia sp. | reverse complement strand
AATCATGAAAACAATCGATACCGCTGTTTTGGCAGGATACAATGCCGGAATTGAACGGGACCGCCTGAGAACCGGGATCGGTCTGATCGAATTTGAACGAACCAAGGAAATCCTGCTGGAGAAGCTGCCCAAGCCCCCGGCAGTCATTTACGATATCGGCGGTGCGTATGGCGAATACGCCTGGTGGCTGGCTTGGAACGATCAAGAATAGCATTATGGTAGCTGCCGGGAAGATGACAGCGGCAGAGATGGGAATGCAGTTCGTAGATACGCTGGTTGTTTCCTCTGGATACTTAGTTTCTATGAAAATTGGCGGAATGATTGCACAAGCATTGTTCCCAGAACTGCCCGGCATTGGTTATGCTATTGGTAGCTTGCTAGGATGCTCCTTGGCTGTTGTTTATAACATCGGGAAGAACAAAATCATTTCGTTCTGCGTGGATACGGGATTTACTTGTTTTGGCCTAGTAGAGCAGAATTATGAATTACCCGATGAAGTGCTAAGGGAAATGAATGTTGATACCGCCCGGATCGACAGAGCAAGAGTTGGAACAGCATCAGTGCCACGCACTCAATCAACGGTCCATATTAAACGAGCTCCGTATGAAACAATCGACATTACCGTTTTGCGCCGTGGAGTGATTGGTGTAAATAAGATAGGCTATGTGATCTAACGAAGCAAAATGAGTAAGAAGCTCAAATAATGGGCTGCAGTAAACAAAGAATAGCAGATTTTAGCATGTGAACCATGTACCAGTCACTTGATGGCGATGGTTCGACAGAAAATGCAATAATAGTTAGAAAAAACCGCTGTTTTCAATCGAAAACAGCGGTTTTTATGGTCCGAGTGGGGAGATTCGAACTCCCGGCATCTTGAACCCAAATCAAGCGCCCTACCAACTGGGCCACACCCGGATAATTAACTATTCAATTAGACCGTTTAGAAATTTTCGTTCCAATTGTGGTCAAATAAGTGGTCATCGAACCAAAGGGGGATCATTTATTGCACAGGGGAAAGCGGATTTTGCTTAGAGCTTCAACGGGTTCTTCGATTGAGGTTATGACAGGAGGTTTCTACTCTGTCAAACTCCCAAACCAGGCGCGCTACCAATTGCGCTACACCTCGATGGTGAAAAAACTTATGAAATTGTAGTTCTCACAGAACTGGTCAAAATTGTGGTCAAACCACTTTTACGGGGGTAGGTCAAACGGCAAATGCTCGTTTTTCCTCCGTTTTTCTCGCGTTTCCTCGCTTTTTTGAAGAGGGGATCAGGTAGCGACCTTTAGCTCCCAAAGCAGGCGCGCTACCAACTGCGCTACACCCGGTTATTTTGTTGTTTTATCCGGCTGGGCGTATTCTCCCAAAGCAGGCGCGATTCCTGTTGCGGTGCCCTGCAAAAGCGGCGTCCGGCAAAGCGGACTTGCTTTTTGCAGACCGCGGCCACGCGCTCGGCTTCCTCAATCCGCCACTGGCGGCGGTCGCCTCGCTTCCCAACTGGGCTACACCCGGGTATGCCGGACATATCGGCAGGGGATATTATACATGAAGCCGCGGAAAAATGCAACCCCGAAATGCGGAAATCCGGCGGCGTCCAGAAATGCGGAAATCCGGCGGCGTTCATGCGGTGGGGGCCGGGGAAATGGGAAAACCTCCGTATGCTCCGGGCATACGGAGGTTTTTGCATTTCGGATAACCGTCAAGCAAAAGGGATTATTGGAGCATTTCTATCACATATGCTTCAATCTCGTCCAGGCTGGTGGCATCTTTGGCCCCCGGATAAGCGTTTTGAAAAAAGCAAACGCCTGAATCGACAGACAGAAATACCCAGCGCATACCATCTGCAAGACCGCAGGACGCAAGATCCTGCATCATGAGAACCGCGCCGTTCATTTCCATGAAAGAATTTTCATCATATACCCAGGGCATAAATATTCCTTCCATCCCGATTTCCAACTGCGCGATGATGCCGGAATCTTCCATGGGTTTGCTCGATGAGCCGATTGCGCAGGGAATGAGCATGGTAATTTGCTCACCGGCAGTCAGTTCCCCCTGATAGACTTTATCGATTACAATCGCCGCAATACACCGGGCTTCTTTTGCCCCGTTGAAGTCGATGGTCACATTGGTTAGTTCACTTACCCGGCCACGAAAAACATACATCTTTTCGCGGGCGAACAGTTCTTCTTCGGTCAGATACACCAGTTCTTGTTTCGCTGCCTGGCTGCCGTCATAACCGTACGATACCTTTGCGGTTGTTTGGTTCGAAAGGACAAGCTCTCCGGGCTGCGGGTCAGTATTCGCGCCAAAGCGCAGAAGCGCGGCCGCCGCTCCAAGAATAAGGCAGAAACTGGCAACCGTGGCCACCCATTTCACCCAGGGATTTTTCCGGTATTCCGGTTTTGCGTCTGCGGCTTCCACATAGGCTGGATCAATCAATTCCATCTTATCTAAAAATGTATTTCCTCTCATAATGTGTAACCCTCCTTTTCGAGATGCTTCCGAAGCCCGCTGCGGCATCGAAAGAGTGTCGTTTTCACTTTGCTTTCGGATAGAGCGAAGCGCTTGGAAATGTCAGCCACGGAATCCAGATACCAATACCGGCGAACAAAAATATTCCTTTTTTCCATATCCAGTTTGCGTAGAAATCCGTTGATGGCGTCGCTCAATGCCATATCGTCCATGCGGCACACGGTATCATCGGGCGCGGGGATACACTGCTCCATTTCCGCACTGAGTTCACAGAGAAATGCGCTGCGCTTCAGCCGACTGCGATTGCGGCAGCAGTTCAAAGCAATGTGTCGGGTGATTCGGGCGAGAAACGCATACAAATAGCCGCTTGGTTCATGGGGAGGAATGGCGTTCCATGCTTCCATGTAAGTGTCGTTTTCACATTCTTCCGCCGTCTGCCTGTCGTTGACAATTCCAAAAGCCAACGAGCGCAGGCGGCTGCCGTATTTTTCGGCAGTTTGCTTGATTGCCGTTTCTTCACGCAGCAAATATAGTTCAACGATTTTGCTGTCGTCCAAGGCTTTCATCTCCTTTCGCTTCGTATGGAAGGCCCTTCACCCTAATAAGCACCATTTGAAATCACAAGGTTACACTTTTCAGAAAAATTATAGCAAAAAATTTTGAGGATGTCCACAAAGACCGACTGCTTCGTGCCTTTTTGTCCGCTCACGGCAGAGAGAAAACGGGCAAAAATCTTGGCAACATGGGACAAAGTTTGAAAAAAGAAAGACCAAATTTTTTAGGAATCTAGCCAAAGAATTGACCCGGCGGGCGGAAATGGTTGCAAAATTGGCGAAGATGGTGTAGAATGTGGAAGTTCTTGTCCAAAACGAACAAATTGACCGCCCCCTTTTTGTGCGGTGTTACGGTCGGTGTTGTGAAAGAATTTGAAGGAGTTACGACAAATCATGTTGTTTTCATTTTGGAACTTTTTATACCTGCTTCTGGTGGCTGCGGCGGGAATCCTGATTTCCCTTGGCCTGCGGGGAAAATCCATCATGGCCAGGGAAAAGACCCTCAACCGGATTTCCGCCTTGCTGCTGGGGGTGTATCTGCTGGAGCTTTTGACCGCGCTCCTGCTGACAGGGGAAATCCGTCTGACGGGACTTCTGTTTCAGACCTGCGCATTGGCGGCGGTTCTGGTGTTTCTGACCCGGTATGTGAAGCTTCTGGCCCGTTTCCGTGCGCCGGTGATGCTGACGGGGCTGGCGGCATCAGTGCTGTATCTGGTGTTCCCGGAGGGGGACGCGCCGGAGGGCGTGCCTGCGGCGGTGTTCGCGACACAGAGCCTGATTGGCTGTGGCCTGCTGGCGGTTTATGGCCTGGTGTCCATTTCCACTGGCAGCATTCGGATTTCCGTTAAGAATCTGCCCGGCGTTTTGATTTTGGCGACCGGCATTGCCGCCTGGAAAATGGTGGGAGAAACGCTGTGGGCGGCGGGAAGTTACGGCGTCCGTACAGCCGGGATTTCCGAGGTGCGTCCCTGGGCGGCATTTGTGGGCATGATTTTGGTTTTTACCACAGTGGCGGCAGCAATTTGCGCCGTGGCACTGCTCTGTCCCCGGCTGAAACGGGAAAAGAAGGAAGAAAAAGCCACCATTTATATTGCGGATCGGAGAGCTGTGTAAAAACAGCTCTCTTTTTTGCGGAATAAGCCGGGAAAACGGCGATACAATAATGCAAAAGGGGAGAAGGAGCGAATGTGGGAATGCGGAAAATTCTGATTTTTACCCTGTGTCTGCTGGCTGCGCTGCCGCGTCTTCCGGCGACGGCTCAGGCGGCGCAGCCGGAAAAGGTGATTTATCTGACCTTTGACGACGGGCCGGGGCCGTATACCGAGGGGCTTCTGGATGTGCTGGCCCGGCACAATGCCCACGCCACCTTTTTCCTGGTGAACACGGGCTACCGGATGGATGCGCTGCTGAACCGGATGGTGCAGGAGGGGCATGGGGTGGGCATCCATTCTCTGAGCCATGATTTTCGGGTGATTTACAGCAGCGAGGAGGCCTTTTGGGCGGACTTGCGGGGGATGCAGGAACTGATTCGGGAGAAAACCGGGGTGGAAACAAACTTGATGCGGTTTCCCGGCGGCAGCTCCAACACCATCAGCCGCCGCAGTCAGGGCATCATGTCCCGACTGACCCGGCAGGTGACGGAGGCGGGATTTTGCTACTTTGACTGGAATGTAGACAGCGGGGATGCCTGGGGCTGTGCCGATGAGGAGGCGATTTACCGCAATGTGATTGGGGGCATTCGGGGAAAGACGACGGCGGTGGTGCTGCAGCATGATATTCATGCCCACAGCGTGCGTGTGGTGGAGCGGATATTGCAGTGGGGGGAAGCCAACGGCTACCGTTTTCTGGCGCTGACGGCAGACAGTCCCTGCTGCCATCACCGGGTGCAGAATTAAATGGAAAATGGCGAAAATGAGGGGATTCTGTCTTGCTTTTTCACAGGGATTATGGTAAACTGAACGCGTATAGCCCTATGGGGCACGGCATCCCAATTCGCGAGGAAAAGAAAGATGAAATTTGGAAAAATCCACCTGTCAAAAAAAGAACTCTGGCTGATTGTGGCGCTGGAAGCGCTACTGGTTGTGCTGCTGCTGAGCGTGGGCCTGATGATGACGGCCCCTTTGCGTGTGCGCTTGGCCGGGGACGCGGAAATGACCCTTTTCTGCGGAGAAGCCTTCACCGACCCCGGCGCGGCGGCCACGGTGGGGGACAAGGCGGTGGATGTGACCGTTTCGGGCGTGGTGGACACCCAGACGCCCGGTACATATATCCTGTCCTACACGGCGCAATACCAGATGACCAGCCAAACGGTGACACGAACCGTCCATGTGCAGCGGGAGGAGCCTGCTTCCATCCAACTGCTGGGTGAGCCGGAAGTCATCGTGACGGTGGGAACCGGCTTTCAGGAGCCGGGGTACCGCGCCACCGACTGCATCGGCCGGGATGTGACGGCGCAGGTGCAGGTTTCCGGCTCGGTGGACACCAGCAAATGCGGCACCTATGAACTATGCTACGCTGTAACCGACGGAGCGAGGGATGTGACCGTGGTTCGCCGGACGGTGAAAGTGGAGCCGGTGAAGCAGCCGGATGTGGTAGACCCGGACGGAAAGGTGATTTATCTGACCTTTGACGACGGTCCCGGCCCTTATACCCGGCAGCTGCTGGAGGTGCTGGCAAAGTACAATGCCAAGGCCACCTTCTTTGTGGTGGACAATGATTACAGCGGCGCGGCGGATTTGATGCGCGCCATTGTGGCAGGGGGGCACGGCATCGGCATTCACTCCCTGTCCCACGACTACAAAAAGATTTACGCCAGTGAGGAAGCCTTTTTGCAGGACTTGTATGCCATGCAGAAGAAAATCCAGCAGGAAACCGGGGTGACCACCACCCTGATGCGTTTCCCCGGCGGCGCTTCCAACACCATCAGCAAAAATTACTGCCCGGGCATTATGACCCAGCTGACCCGGCGGGTGACGGAACTGGGCTTCCGATATTTCGACTGGAATGCGGACAGCCAGGATGCCGGCGGCGCGAAAACGGCGCAGCAGGTTCTGCAGAATGTGATTGCCGATGTGAGCGGGAAGAAGCGGGCTGTGGTGCTGCAGCACGACATCAAGTCGTATAGCGTGGAGGCGGTGGAGCAGATTCTCCAGTGGGGGCTGGCCAATGGATATACCTTCCAGGCGCTGACGCCCCAAAGCCCGGTCTGCCACCATGGGGTGAACAACTAATATTATTATAATGTATAAGGGCCTGCTGCAAATGTTGCGGCGGGCCCTCGATATTTTCCGCCCGGGCATTTCCGGCGGGAATGCCATGAAGCGGACACAGGGGAATTCCTCATTGTCATCCTGAGCGGAGCGTTAGCGAAGTCGAAGGATCTCGTGAGAAGGACGGAGATTCTTCGACGCGCCTTCGGCTTGCTCAGAATGACACGAATGGGGCAGCAGAAGAGGGAAAGTGCAGCACAATTTTTATTTCTCTGTTCTGCCTGAAATTCGGGGTGAATTTTTGTGATTTTTTCTAAAAAAGCTATTGACAAACAGAGAAATGAGTGGTATCATAATCGAGCGCGTGTAGGGAAATTATGCGCGCGATGCGATGATGCAGGAGATTGCGTCTTAGACGGTAACTTCTGCGGAGTATGTCCGGTCATCGGGCGGCTGAACTGCATTCGTTTGCGCCAGCGTATATCGCTGTGCCTCGAAGAAGGGTCGGCCTTGCGTCGGCCATTTTTCATGGCCCGGAATGATACGCACGGCGGCGTGAATAAAACAGTTCGACCGTACCCAGACATCAAGCAAACTGAGTACGTTACATTCAAGGAGGAAAACACCAATGGCAAACCAGATGATCCGCATTCGGCTGAAGGCTTACGATCACCAGCTGATCGACTCCAGCGCCGCGAAGATCGTGGAAACCGCAAAGCGCAACGGCGCCCAGGTTTCCGGCCCCATCCCGCTGCCCACCAAGAAGGAAGTTGTTACCATCCTTCGCTCTCCCCATGTCAACAAGGATAGCCGTGAGCAGTTCGAGCGCAGAACCCACAAGAGACTGATCGATATCCTCAACCCCAACCAGAAGACTGTCGAAGCTCTGATGAGCCTGGACCTTCCCGCTGGCGTTGAGATTGAGATAAAGCTGTAATTTATACGTAACAACGCAAATTGCAGCAGCCCGCACTGTCTGGCATCGGGCGGACGGGTCATGTTGGCAGACTGAACCCAATGCAGCTGTCAACCAATAACCTATAAAAGGAGAAAACAAACCATGCAGAAAGCAATCATCGGCAAGAAAGTGGGCATGACCCAGATCTTCGATGAGGCCGGCAAGGTGATCCCTGTTACCGTCGTGGAAGCAGGCCCCTGCGTCGTCACTCAGAAGAAGACCGTCGAAACTGACGGCTACACTGCCGTCCAGCTGGGCTTCGAGGACATCAAGGAAGCCAAGCTGAGCAAGCCTGAGGCTGGCCATCTGAAGAAGGCTGGCGTCGAGGCTAAGAAGCACCTGAAGGAGTTCAAGCTGGATAACGCTGCCGAAATGAATGTCGGCGATGTGGTCAAGGCTGACACCTTCACCGCTGGCGACATGATCGATGTCACCGGTATTTCCAAGGGCCACGGCTACCAGGGCGTTGTCAAGCGCCATGGCGCAGGCCGTACCCCTATGACGCACGGCGGCGGCCCTGTCCACCGTCACGCAGGTTCTATGGGCGCTACCTCTCACCAGTCCCGTATCTTCAAGGGTAAGATCGGCGCTGGCCAGATGGGCAATGAGCAGGTCACCATCGAGAACCTGGAAATCGTTAAGGTTGATGCAGAGCTGAACATGATCGTTGTTCGCGGCGCGATCCCCGGCCCCAAGGGCGGCCTGGTTTACATCCGCAACACCGTCAAGAACAACAGAGTCAAGAATGTCGAGTCCGGCATCAGCAAGAACCCGCAGAAGGCTTCCGGCAGAAATCCCCAGAAGGCTTCCGCAATAGGCTAAGGAAAGGAGATCTTAAAACATGCTTAAGACTAACGTTTATGATATGTCCGGCAAGCTGGTTGGCGAGATCGAGCTGTCCGAAGCTGTGTTCGGCATTGAGTCCAACGAGTCCGTTGTCCATGACGTGGTCAAGAACCACCTGGCCAACCGCCGTCAGGGCACCCAGTCCGCTCTGACCCGCGCCGAAGTTTCCGGCGGCGGCAGAAAGCCCTGGAAGCAGAAGGGCACCGGCCGTGCCCGTCAGGGTTCCACCCGTGCTCCCCAGTGGACCCACGGTGGTGTTGTGTTCGCGCCCAAGATGCGTGATTACAGCTACACCCTGAACAAGAAGAGCCGCCGTCTGGCTCTGAAGTCCGTCCTGTCCGACAAGGCTGCTACGCAGAACATCGTGGTCATCGACGCCATCAAGATGGACGCTCCCAAGACCGCTGAGTTCGCCAAGTTCCTGAAGGCTGTGGGCGCTGACTGCAAGACCCTGGTTGTTACCGCTGCTGCTGACATGAATGTTGTCAAGTCCGGCCGCAACATCCCCGGCTGCGAGGTTACCTTCGCCAATGTGATCAACGTCTATGACATCCTGAATGCCAAGAAGCTGGTCCTGGACAAGGCCGCCCTGGCTAAGATCGAGGAGGTATTCGCCTAATGAAGAACATTTATGATATCGTGATCCGTCCTGTGATCACCGAGCAGTCCATGGCTGATGTGGCCGACAAGAAGTACGTCTTCCAGGTCGCCGTTGACGCCAACAAGACTGAGATCAAGGCTGCTGTCGAAGAAATCTTCGGCGTGAAGGTCGCCAAGGTCAACACTGTCCGTATGCAGGGTAAGCTGAAGCGCACCGGCTCCTATCCCGCCGGCCACCGCGCTGCTTACAAGAAGGCAGTCGTCACCCTGACTGCTGATTCCAAGACCATCGAGTTCTTCGAGGGTATGGTCTAAACCAATCTCAATAAAGGAGAAAAACGCAAATGGCTATCAATACTTTTAAGCCTTACACCCCCTCCCGCCGGAACATGACCGTTTCTGCTTTCGATGGTGTGGACAAGAAGGCAAAACCTGAGCGTAGCCTGGTTGAGACCCTGAAGAAGAACTCCGGTCGCAACAGCTATGGCCACATTACCGTCCGTCATCGCGGCGGCGGCAACAAGCGGAAGTATCGTATCATCGACTTCAAGCGTCTGAAGACCGATATGCCCGCTACCGTGGAGCGCATTGAGTATGACCCCAACCGCTCCGCTTTCATCGCGCTGATCAAGTACGAGGACAACACCCTGAGCTACATCCTGGCTCCCAACGGCCTGAAGGCCGGCGATGTGGTGATTGCCTCTGCCAACGCTGATATCAAGCCCGGCAACTGCCTGCCCATCGCCAACATCCCTGTGGGTACTGTCATCCACAATGTGGAGCTGCAGCCCGGCCACGGCGCTCAGCTGGTCCGCTCCGCCGGCACCGCTGCACAGCTGATGGCTAAGGAAGGCGAACTGGCTCAGGTCAGACTGCCCTCCGGCGAGGTGCGCTACATCCGCACCAACTGCACCGCCTGCATCGGTCAGGTGGGCAACCTGGTTCATGAGAATGTCCACATCGGTAAGGCCGGCCGTACCCGTCACATGGGTATCCGTCCCACCGTCCGTGGTTCCGTCATGAACCCCAATGACCACCCCCACGGTGGTGGTGAGGGCCGCGCCCCCATCGGCCGTTCCGGCCCTGTCACTCCCTGGGGCAAGCCTGCTCTGGGCTATAAGACTCGTAAGACGAAGAACCCCACCAACAAGTTCATCGTCAAGCGCAGAAACAGCAAGTAAGGAGGAAATGAAATGAGCAGAAGTATCAAGAAGGGCCCTTTCGTAGCTCCTGAGCTGTACAAGCGCGTCGAAGAGCTGAACAACAAGGGCGAAAAGAAGGTTTTGAAGACCTGGTCCAGATCTTCCACCATCTTCCCCTCCTTTGTCGGTCACACCATCGCTGTCCACGACGGCCGTAAGCATGTCCCCGTCTATATCACCGAGGACATGGTCGGTCACAAGCTGGGCGAGTTCGTCCCCACCCGGACCTTCCGCGGCCACTCCGGCAGCAAGACCGCTAACAGCAAGTAAGGAGGTACTGAAATGGAAGTTTTTGCACATGTTAAGTACGTCCGCATGTCTCCCCGTAAGGTGAAGCTGGTTTGCGACATGATCCGGGGCAAGGACGTTAAGACCGCAGCTGCATACCTGAGCCAGACCTCCAAGGCTGCTTGTGAGCCGATGGCAAAGCTGCTGAAGAGCGCTGTGGCAAATGCCGAGCACAACAACGGCATGAACGCCGACAACCTGTACGTTTCCACTGTGGTTGCAAACCCCGGCCCCATCCTGAAGCGCGGCCGCATCGCATCCCGCCGCGGTTTCGTGCGGATCAACAAGAGAACCACTCACATCACCATCGGTGTGAGCGAGAAGGCTTAATCAGGAGGTAGCTATGGGACAGAAAGTTAATCCCCATGGACTGCGCGTTGGCGTAATCAAGGACTGGGATTCCCGCTGGTATGCCCGTGAGGAGCAGGTGGGCGACCTGATCGTCGAAGATTACAACATCCGTAAGTATCTGAAGAACAAGCTGTACGCCGCTGGCGTGGCTAAGATCGAGATCGAGCGTTCCAACGGCAAGGTCAAGATCAACATCAATTGCTCCCGTCCCGGCGTGGTCATCGGTAAGGCTGGTGCCGACATCGAAGTGCTGCGCAAGGATATGGAGAAGCGTCTGGGCAAGTCTGTCAACCTGAACATCGTTGAGGTTCGCAGCCCTGACCTGAACGCTCAGCTGGTGGCTGAGAACATCGCACAGCAGCTGGAGAAGCGTATCTCCTTCCGCCGCGCTATGAAGAAGGCCATGCAGCAGGCCACCCGCCTGGGTGCCAAGGGCATCAAGGTGATGTGCGCCGGCCGTCTGGGCGGTGCTGAAATTGCCCGCTCCGAGACCTATCACGAGGGCACCATCCCCCTGCAGACCATCCGTGCTGACATCGAGTACGGCTTTGCTGAGGCTGCCACCACTTACGGCCGCATCGGCGTGAAGGTCTGGATTTACAAGGGCGAGGTGCTGAACACCACCCTGCGCGCTGCCGCTCCTGTCGAGGCTCCCCGTGAGCGTCGTGAGCGCCGTGGCGGCGACCGCCGTAACAACAACGGCGAGCGTCGGTTCAACGGTGAGCGCCGTGGCGGTGACAGACCCAACTATCGCAGAGATGACCGCAAAGAAGGAGGTAACCGCTAATGCTGATGCCCAAGAGAGCTAAATACCGCAAGGTTCAGCGTGGTCGTATGACCGGCACTGCCTCCCGCGGCAACAAAGTCGTTTACGGCGACTTCGGCATCCAGGCTCTGGAGCCCGCATGGATCACCGGCAACCAGATTGAGGCTGCCCGTATTGCTATGACCCGTTACACCAAGCGTGGTGGTAAGGTCTGGATTAAAATTTTCCCTGACAAGCCTTATTCCAAGAAGGGCCTGGGTACCCGAATGGGTTCCGGTAAGGGCGCTCCTGAAGGCTGGGTCGCAGTCGTTAAGAATCAGAAGGTGATGTTTGAGATCGGTGGCGTTTCCGAGGAAGTCGCCCGCGAGGCTCTGCGTCTTGCTCAGCACAAGCTGCCCATCAAGACCAAAATCATCGCCCGGGAAGTCGAAACCGAGATTGGTGGTGAATAATGATGAAGGCAAAGGAACTGAAGAACCTGTCTGTTGAAGAGCTGAACAAGAAGCTGAACGACCTGAAGAAGGACCTGTTCATGCTGCGGATGCAGCACGCGACCAACCAGCTGGACAACCCCATGCAGATCGCTGCTGTCAAGAAGGACATTGCCCGCGTCAAGACCATTATTCGCGAGAAAGAGACCAACATCTGAGGAGGATACGTAAATGACTGAAAATAGAGCATTCCGTAAAACCAGAATCGGTCAGGTCGTCTCCGACAAGATGGACAAGACCATTGTGGTTGCAATCGAGGATAGCGTTCAGCATCCTCTGTACAAGAAGACCATGAAGCGGACTTACAAGCTGAAGGCCCACGACGAGAACAACGAGTGCGGCATCGGCGATACCGTTGAGGTCATGGAGACCCGTCCCCTGTCCAAGGACAAGAGATGGAGACTGGTCCGAATCATTGAAAAGGCTAAGTAAGGAGGTCGTGCAGCTATGATTCAGATGGAAAGCTACCTGAAGGTTGCCGACAACACCGGCGCTAAGGAAATTCACTGCATCCGCGTTCTGGGCGGCTCCCGCCGGAAGTACGGCAACATCGGTGATGTGATCGTCGCTTCCGTTCGGAAGGCTGCTCCCGGCGGCACCGTGAAGAAGGGTGATGTGGTCAAGGCGGTCATCGTCCGCACCAAGCGGGGCATCCGCCGTGAGGACGGCACCTATGTTCGCTTCGATGAGAACGCCGCCGTCATCATCAAGGAAGACCGTAACCCCAAGGGTACCCGTATCTTTGGACCGGTTGCTCGTGAGCTGCGTGAGAAGGACTTCATGAAGATCCTGTCTCTGGCTCCCGAGGTCATCTAATGGAGGACCGAAGGTATGAACATTAAGAAGAATGATACCGTTATCGTCCTGTCCGGTAAGGATAAGGGCGTCAAGGGCAAGGTCCTGGTTGCCATGCCCAGCGAGAACAAGGTGATCGTGGAGAACGTCAACGTTGCTACCTGCCACACCAAGCCCCGCAAGCAGGGCGAGACCGGCGGCATCGTCAAGAAGGAGACCCCTATCCGTTCCTGCAAGGTTGCTCTGTTCTGCGACAAGTGTGGTAAGGGCGTTCGCGTCGGCTACAAGATGGACGGCGACAAGAAGGTCCGGGTTTGCCGTAAGTGCGGCAAGGAAATCTAAGAGAGGAGGAGTTAATCAATGGCTAGCAGAATGAAAGAAAAATATGTTGCTGAGATCGCTCCTGCTCTGAACGCAAAGTTCGGCTACAAGAGCGTCATGCAGATCCCCAAGCTGGACAAGGTGATTGTCAATGTGGGCTGCGGCGAAAGCAAGAACAACGCCAAGGAAATCGAAGCTATCTGCAAGGACATCGCTGCCATCACCGGCCAGAAGCCCGTGACCTGCAAGGCCCGTAAGTCCGTCGCAAACTTCAAGCTCCGTGAAGGCGAAACCGTCGGCGTGAAGGTCACCCTGCGCGGCGACAAGATGTACGAGTTCCTGGATCGTCTGTTCAGCGTGGCTCTGCCCCGCGTTCGTGACTTCCGTGGCATCAACCCCAACTCTTTCGACGGCCGCGGCAACTACGCCTTCGGCCTGAAGGAGCAGCTGATCTTCCCTGAGATCGAGTACGACAAGGTGGACAAGATCCGTGGTATGGATATCTGCATCTGCACCACCGCTACCACCGACGAGGAAGCCAAAGAGCTGCTGACCCAGCTGGGCGCTCCCTTCACCGCTTGATTAGGAGGAAAGTGTAATGGCTAAGAAGTCTATGATCCTGAAGCAGCAGGCTGAGCCCAAGTTCTCCAGCCGCCGCTACAACCGCTGCAAAATCTGCGGCAGACCCCACGCTTATCTGCGCAACTACGGCGTTTGCCGTATCTGCTTCCGTGAACTGGCCTACAAGGGCGAGATTCCCGGCGTGCGCAAGGCCAGCTGGTAATCAACCAACTGTAATTTGTTAAAAAGACTTGGGAAGTCCCGGGAAGATGGCTCTGGCCCCGGTTGGAGCGCATTCCCCGGATACCCCCGGGTCTTCACGGGTAACACCGTAACTTCATTAAGGAGGATATAAAAATGCAAATCACTGATACCGTAGCAGATATGCTGACCCGTATTCGCAACGCCAGCTCTGCAAAACACGACACCGTGGATGTCCCCGCTTCCAACCTGAAGAAGGCTATTGCTCAGATCCTGCTGGACGAGGGCTACATCAAGGCTTTCGAAATCGTTGACAACGGCAACCAGGGCATCATCCACATCACCCTGAAGTATGTGGGCAAGAAGCAGGCTGTTATCTCCGGCCTGAAGCGGGTTTCCAAGCCCGGCCTGCGTATCTACGCCGGTGCCGAGGAGCTGCCCAAGGTTCTGAAGGGTCTGGGTATCGCTATCGTGTCCACTTCCAAGGGCGTCATGACTGACAAGAAGGCTCGCGAGCTGCACATCGGCGGCGAAGTCCTGGCCTTTGTGTGGTAAGGGAGGTAACGCAATGTCTAGAATTGGTAAGAAGCCGGTTATCATCCCGGCAAATGTCACCGTGAGCGTTGCCGAAGGCAATGTGGTCACCGTGAAGGGCCCCCTGGGCGAGCTGAGCAACACCTTCCATCCCAACATGATCATCACTGTTGAGGGCAACACCCTGACCGTTTCCCGTCCCAACGACGAGGCTCAGAACAGAGCACTGCACGGTCTGACCCGCACCCTGATCCACAACATGGTCGAGGGCGTCAGCAAGGGTTACTCCAAGGAGCTGGAAGTCAACGGCGTTGGTTTCCGCTGCGAGAAGAAGGGCACTCAGCTGGTCATGCGTCTGGGTTTCTCCCACGAAGTTATCGTGAGCGAAATCCCCGGCATCACCATCGAAGTTCCCACCCCCAACAAAATCGTTATCAAGGGCACCGACAAGCAGGTCGTTGGCCAGTTTGCCGCCGAAGTCCGTGGTAAGCGTCCCCCCGAGCCTTACAAGGGCAAGGGCATCAAGTACTCCACCGAAGTCATCCGCCGCAAGGTTGGTAAGACCGGTGGTAAGAAGTAATGGAGGTGTGCCGAAATGGTCAGCAAGGTTAATAAGAAAGCAATGCGCCTGCACCGGCATGTCCGCGTGCGTGGCAAGATCTCCGGCACCACTGAGCGTCCCCGTCTGAACGTGTTCCGCTCCAATGCCAACATTTACGCTCAGATTATCGACGACGTCAACGGCGTAACTCTGGTTTCCGCCAATACGCTGGAGAAGGAATTTGAGGGCGCTACCGGCAACTGCGAAGCTGCCAAGAAGGTGGGCGCTGTCCTGGCAGAGCGTGCCAAGGCAAAGGGCATCGAAGAGGTCGTTTTCGACCGTGGCGGCTATGTGTATCACGGCCGTGTCGCTGCTCTGGCTGAGGGTGCTCGTGAAGCCGGACTCAAGTTCTAAGTGTTAGGAGGAAAAGAAATGGCTTACAATAAGACTCCCAACAATGAAGCTCCCGAGCTCATTGAGAAGGTCGTTTACCTGAACCGCGTCTCCAAGACCGTCAAGGGCGGCCGTGTCATGAAGTTCTCCGCTCTGGTCGTCGTGGGCGACGGCAAGGGCACCGTCGGTTATGGTCTGGGCAAGGCCGCCGAAGTTTCCGAGGCCATCATCAAGGGCATCGCTGATGCCAAGAAGAACATGGTCAAGGTTTCTCTGGACGGCGACACCATTCCTCATGATGTGATCGGCATCTTCGGTGCCGGCACCGTTCTGCTGAAGCCCGCTCCCGAAGGTACCGGCGTTATCGCCGGCGGCGCTGTCCGTGCCGTGATGGAAGCGGTTGGCATCAAGAACATCTGCGCCAAGTGCATGCGCTCCAACAACCCTCAGAACGTGGTCAAGGCCACCATGGCTGGCCTGATGAGCCTGCGTTCTCCTGAGCAGGTTGCTGCTGTCCGCGGCAAGAGCGTGGAAGAAATCGTCGGTTAAGGAGGGCTTTTACAATGGCAAATCTGAAGATTACCCTGGTTAAGAGCCTCAACGGCCGTCTGGAAAAGCACATCGCCACCGCCCACTCCCTGGGCCTGCGCAAGATCGGCAATGTGACCATCCAGCCCGACAACACTCAGACCCGCGGCAAGATTGCCAAGATTGGCTACCTGCTGCAGGTTACCGAAGTTGAATAAGGAGGAGAAGATCCATGGAACTGTTTAACCTTTCTCCTGTCAAGGGTTCTACCCAGGTAGGTAAGCGTAAGGGCCGTGGTCACGGCAGCGGCAACGGCAAGACCGGCGGCCGCGGTCACAAGGGCCAGAAGGCTCGTTCCGGCGGCAAGGTCCGTGCCAGTTTCGAAGGCGGCCAGATGCCTCTGGTGCGCCGTATTCCCAAGCGTGGCTTCAACAACATCTTCGCGAAGCCCCTGACTGCCATCAACCTGGCTGTTCTGAACCGCTTTGAGGATGGCGCAGTGGTGGACGCTGCTGCTTTGATTGAAAAGGGCATCATCTCCGACTGCCCCTATGGTCTGAAGGTTCTGGCTAACGGCACCCTGACCAAGAAAATTACTGTTAAGGCCGCGGCTTTCTCTGAGTCTGCTAAGGAAAAAATCGAGCAGGCAGGCGGAAAGGCCGAGGTGGTTTAAGTGTTCAAGACGCTGAAGAATGCCTGGGGTATTCCTGAGCTTCGCAAGAAGATCATGTTCACCCTGTTCATCCTCCTGATTTACCGTGTGGGTTGTGTGATTCCGGTTCCCTACATTGATGCTGCGGAGCTGTCCCACTACTTCCAGGAAACTCTGTCGAACACCATTCTGGGCCTGTACAACGCCATGTCCGGTTCCGGCCTGTCCCAGGCCAATGTTCTGGCGCTGTCCATCCAGCCCTACATTAACGCTTCTATTATCATCCAGCTGCTGACTGTGGCTATCCCCGCTCTGGAGCGGATGGCCAAGGACGAGGGCGAGGAAGGTAAGAAGAAGATTAACGCCATCACCCGGTACACCACCGTGGGTCTGGGCCTGCTGATGGGCTTCGGCTACTACAGCATGCTCAACTCCGCCGGTATCATCACCGAGAGCGGCTTTATCCCCGCTCTGGTCATCATCCTGACCTTCACCGCCGGTTCCACCGTGGTGATGTGGCTGGGTGAGCAGATTACCGAGCATGGCATCGGCAACGGCATCTCCATGATTCTGTTTGCCAACATCATTTCCGGCATTCCTTCCATGGTCAGCATGCTGGTGAGCCTGTTCACCGCCAAGACCTGGTGGCAGCCCATTGTGATTCTGGTGGGCATGGCTGCGCTGATTGTCTTCATTGTGTTCATCAATGATGCCGAGCGCCGCATTCCCGTTCAGTACGCCAAGCGCGTGGTCGGCCGGAAGGTTTACGGCGGCCAGAGCACCAATATGCCCATCAAGGTGGCCATGTCCGGTGTTATGCCCGTCATTTTCGCCCAGTCCATCTGCTCCCTGCCCGCTACCGTCTGCGTGTTCGCAGGCTGGAACGACGGCTGGTTCTACGACCACTTCGTTTCTAACGAATCCTGGTTCTATGTGGTGATGTACGGCCTGATGATTTTCTTCTTCAGCTGGTTCTACTCCACCATTCAGTATGACCCCGTGGAGATTTCCAACAACCTGAAGAAGAACGGCGGCTTCATCCCCGGCTTCCGTCCCGGCAAGCCCACCGCTGACTTCATCAAGAAGGTTATCGCCAAGATCGTTGTTTTCGGCGCTGTTTATCTGGCTGTTGTTGCCCTGCTGCCCGTGGTGGCAGGTAACCTGCTGTCCTCCGTCAAGAGCCTGGCCATCGGCGGTACTTCCGTCATCATCGTGGTCGGTGTTGCTCTGGAGACGGTGAAGGCACTGGAAGCACAGATGCTGATGCGTCATTACAAGGGTTTCCTGGACTAATCCGGGAGGTGGCAGGATGAATTTGATCCTACTGGGCGCCCCCGGCGCCGGAAAGGGGACACAAGCGGAGTTGCTGATTGAAAAGCTCTCCATCCCCGCCATATCTACCGGGGCAATGCTCAGAGAGTCCATGAACAATGGCTCTGAACTGGGCAAGCAGGTACACGAAATCATGGAACGCGGTATGCTGGTTCCCGATGATGTGATTATGGCCATTGTGGCCGAGCGCATCACCGCGGACGACTGCAAAAACGGCTTTATCCTGGACGGGGTGCCCCGCACCCTGTCCCAGGCAAAGGCCCTGGACGCAGCCGGCATCCCCGTGGACTATGTAATTTCTCTTGAGATTGCCGACGATGTGATTGAAAAGCGCATGAGCGGCCGCCGGGTTTGCTCCGGCTGCGGCGCCAGTTTCCACATCGAAAACAATCGCCCAAAAACCGAGGGTATCTGTGATCACTGCGGCGCGGCTCTGACCATTCGGGAAGACGACGCACCGGAAACGGTGCGCAACCGCCTGAAGCTGTATCACGAAAAGACGGAAGTCCTGAAGGACTACTATGCCCAGCAGGGCAAGCTGGTTCTCATTGAGGGCAACCAGCCTATCCAGGATGCCAATCGGGATATTTTGGTGGCAATAGGGGCAAAGGCATGATCATAATCAAAAGTGGACATGACATTGATGCGATGCGCCAGGCTTGTAAAATTACCGCGGCAGCCCGTGCCTTGGCAGGGGAAATGGTAAGACCCGGCGTCAGCACCAAAGAGATTGACAAAGCCGTCCGCGAGTTTATCGTGGGGCAGGGCGCGAAACCGTCGTTCCTGAACTATCACGGCTTTCCCGGCAGCGCTTGCGTCAGCGTCAACAGCACCGTTATCCACGGCATTCCCGGCGGATATGTGCTGAAGGACGGGGACATCGTTTCCATTGATGTGGGCGCTTACTTTAAGGGGTTCCACGGCGATTGTGCAGCCACTTTTCCCTGCGGCACCATCAGTGCCGAAGCTGAAAAGCTGATTGCTGTTACAAAGCAGAGCTTCTTCGAAGGCATCCGCTTTGCAAAATTGGGACACCGCGTGTCCGACATCTCCCATGCCATACAGACGTATGTGGAGTCTAACGGTTTTTCAGTTGTGCGTTCATTCGTAGGTCACGGCGTTGGCGCGCAGCTGCATGAAGAGCCGGAAGTGCCGAATTTCGGCAATCCCGGCCGTGGTCCCAGATTGCTTCCCGGCATGACCCTGGCCATTGAGCCCATGGTCAATGCAGGCACCCACGAGGTTCGCGTCCTGAAGGACGGCTGGACCACCGTGACGGCCGACGGCAAGCTGTCTGCCCACTATGAAAATACTGTACTCATCACCGACGGCGAGCCGGAAATACTCACCGTCACAGAAGGACTTTAACAAATAGCCCAGGAAACCGGATTTTTTCCATGTACCTGGAAAGAAAAAGGACCGAACTGGACTGCAGGTCCTTCGCTCTGAGACCAGAGTCGTCCTCGGCAGACGCTGGGCGACAAAGTGCTCAACAGCGAATTACGAAGAGAAACCGGCATTTGCCGGGAAATGCAAAGTCACAACCTGAGGAGGTTTCTAACTTGGCAAAAGACGACGTAATCGAGATTGAGGGCATCGTTACCGATGCACTGCCGAATGCTATGTTCACTGTTGACATTGGCAACGGACACACCATTCTGGCACACATTTCCGGCAAGCTCAGAATGAATTTCATTAAGATCTTGCCCGGTGACAAAGTAACCGTACAAATGTCTCCTTATGATCTGACTCAGGGTCGGATCACCTGGAGAAGCAAGTAACACTTAGAGATATTTTTTCTCATATGGAGGTTCAACAGTATGAAAGTAAGACCGTCCGTTAAACCCATGTGCGAGAAGTGCAAGGTCATTAAGCGCAAGGGTCGCGTAATGGTAATTTGCGAAAACCCGAAACACAAGCAGAGACAAGGCTAATAGGAGGTGCTGACAAAATATGGCACGTATTTCTGGTATCGATCTTCCCCGCGATAAGCGAATTGAAGTTGCTCTGACTTATATCTACGGCATCGGTCCGGCTCGGGCTGCCAAGGTCCTGGAGACCACCGGCATCAACCCCGACACCCGCGTGAAGGACCTGACCGAGGATCAGGAAGCCCTGCTGCGTGATGCCATCGAGCATCACTACATCATCGAGGGTGACCTGCGCCGTGAAGTCGGCATGAACATTAAGCGGCTGAGCGAAATCGGCTGCTACCGTGGTCTGCGTCATCGCCGTGGCCTGCCTTGCCATGGCCAGCGCACCAAGACCAACGCCCGTACCCGCAAGGGTCCCAAGAAGACCATTGCGAACAAGAAGAAGTAAGGAGGGATATGTAAATGGCTGCTAAAGCTGCTGCTAAGAAGGTTATTAAGCGCCGTCGCGAGCGCAAGAATATTGAAAAGGGTGCGGCACATATCCGTTCCTCTTTCAACAACACCATGGTGACCATCACCGACCTGGAAGGCAACGCCCTGTCCTGGGCTTCCTCCGGCGGACTGGGCTTCCGTGGCTCCCGTAAGTCTACCCCCTTCGCTGCCCAGACCGCTGCAGAAACTGCCGCGAAGGCTGCGATTGACGCCTGTGGCCTGAAGACTGTGGAAGTCTTCGTTAAGGGTCCCGGTCAGGGCCGTGAGGCCGCTATCCGTGCACTCCAGTCCGCTGGTCTGGAAGTCGTCTCCATCAAGGATGTCACCCCCATTCCTCACAATGGCTGCCGTCCTCCCAAGAGACGCCGTGTCTGATTTTGGTATAGGAGGAATTATTCAATATGGCTAAGAATATGCAGCCCGTGCTGAAGCGTTGCAGAAAGCTGGGCGTTTCTCCTGCCGCAATGGGTTACGCTAAGACTTCCAACAAGAACCCCGGCGGTCAGAGAAGAACCAAGAAGTCTGAGTACGCTACTCAGCTGACCGAGAAGCAGAAGGTCAAGTTTGTTTATGGCATCCAGGAGAAGCAGTTCCGTAACTACTACGATAAGGCTTCCCGTATGCCCGGCAACACCGGCGAGGAGTTGCTGACTTTCGTGGAGCGCCGTCTGGACAATGTCGTGTACCGTCTGGGCTTTGCCAACTCCCGCCGCCAGGCTCGCCAGCTGGTGAACCATGGCCACTTTACTGTTAACGGCAACCGCGTCAACATCCCCAGCTATCTGGTCAAGACTGGCGATGTGGTGGCCGTTTGCGAAAAGAGCGTTTCCAACACCTTCTTCAAGAATCTGAAGGAAGCCGATACGTTTGTTGCTGCCCCCAAGTGGCTCGACCGTGATAAGAATACCCTCACCGGTAAGGTCATTGCTATGCCCACGAAGGACGATATCGACTTCGATATCGCTGTGCACCTCATCGTCGAGTTGTACTCCAAGTAATCGACCGACCCCCTGTAAGTTCGTATTGTCAATTGTGGGGTGCATTCTACACCCCATACTCTTGAGAAGGAGGGTTTATCGTTCATGGTAGAAATTGAAAAGCCTCGCATTACCTGCCTGGATAATCCTGAGGATCTGTCCTACGGCAAATATGTGGTGGAGCCTCTGGAGAGAGGCTACGGCATGACGCTGGGCAACTCTCTGCGCCGGATCCTGCTGAGCAGCCTGCCCGGCTACGCAGCCACTTCTGTGAAGATTGCCGGTGTCCAGCACGAGTTTTCCACCATCCCCGGTGTTACCGAGGATGTGACGGAAATCGTTCTGAACATCAAGCGCATGATCATGAAGCTGCACTGCCCGGAGGTTAAGACCATCTACATCGATGCCGTTGGCCCCTGCGAAGTCACCGCCGGTGACTTCCAGGCGGATAGCGAGGTCGAGATTATGAACCCGGAACTGCATATCTGCACTCTGGGCGAAGGCGCCACTTTTAACATGGAAGTCACCCTGTCCCAGGGCCGTGGCTACGATTCCGCTGACCGGAATAAGACTGCCCAGACCCCCATCGGTGTGATTCCCATCGACTCCATCTATTCCCCTGTGACCAAGGTGAATTACTCGGTGGAGCCCACCCGTGTCGGTGACAAGACCGATTACGACAAGCTGACCCTTGAGGTCTGGACCGATTCCACCATCACTGCCAAGGACGCCGTGTCCCTGGGTGCCAAGATTCTCAGCGACCATCTGACGGTGTTCACCAACCTGTCCGACAGCGTCGCCACTTCCTCCACCGTGGTGGAGAAGGTGCAGGATCGCCCCAACGCAAAGCTGTCCATGACCATTGATGAGCTGGATCTGTCCGTCCGGAGCTTTAACTGCCTGAAGCGGGCCAACATCAACACCGTCGCCGACCTGATTAACAAGACCGGCGAGGATATGATGAAGGTTCGGAACATGGGCAAGAAGTCCCTGGACGAGGTGCAGAAGAAGCTGGAGATGATGGGCCTGTCCCTGGCCAGCGAAGATTCTGCCGGCAACAACTAATCGCTAACCTTTTAGAAGGAGGAAACGTTCATGTTTGGCACTCGTAAGCTGGGTAAGACCAGCACTCAGAGAAAGGCACTCCTGCGTCAGCAGGTGACCGACCTGCTGGCCAACGGCAAGATGGAAACCACTTTCTATCGCGCCAAGGAAGTGCAGCCCGTGGTTGAGAAGATGATCACCCTGGGCAAGAAGGGCGGCCTGGTCAACTACCGCAGAGCTCTGGCTTTCATCACCAAGGAAGATGTCGCTCACAAGCTGTTCAACGAGATTGCTCCCAAGTACGCTGACCGCAACGGTGGTTACACCCGCGTGACCCGTACCGGCGCTCGCCGCGGCGATGCTGCTGAAATGGCAATCATCGAGCTGGTGTAATCGACCTGCTTTGATACAAGATAAGCCCGTACCGGTTTCGGTGCGGGCTTTTTTGCACCCAAAGGGGGACACCGCCCGGTGCCCACAAAATGCGCCCAATGTCCGATTTTCGGTCATAGTGCATAAAATAGCGTGCACTATTTTGTGAAATGCAAATGTTCATCCTTTGTTGACATTCGGGGCCGACAAGACTATAATAAAATCAGCGATGGGGTACCCCATCCTCTTTGGTTCTATAATAAATGTTGGGGTCAGGTAAAACAGCCTGGCCCCAAAGTTGTAAAAAAGAGTTGAGCATAGAGACAAAATACCTTACAATGAATGTACCCCTACAACATGAAAGGAGAGTCCCTATGCTCAACAATGATT
>JBGVGH010000056.1:0-5598 GCA_045121575.1 Faecousia sp. | reverse complement strand
GAATCACCGTCCTTGTAAATACATCACAGTTTATCAGCTCCGGCGGACATATTTCCTCAATTTGCTGATTGGGCCAAAATTGCTCTACAATCCGGTCAAGGGCCGGCTGCGTCGCCGTACACAGAACCGCTGTCGCGTGATAATTCTTCACCAGCTCTGTAATTGCGTAAACACAAGGATAGAGATACCCGGTCGGCATCATCTGTGCCTCGTCAAAAATAATCACGCTGTTGGCAATATTGTGCAGCTTCCTGCATTTGGAAGTCTTGTTGCTAAACAGCGATTCAAAGAACTGAACCGCAGTGGTTACAATAATCGGCGCGTCCCAATTTTCTGCTTTTTTTGCCCTGCGCTCCGCCGCTTCAAGACTTTCTCCCGGAAGCACACATTGGACATTGGCGTGATGTTCCAGCACATTTTCGCTGCCAAAAATTCCCCGATAAAAATCCGCCGTCTGCTCAATAATGGAAGTGTAAGGAATGACATAGATAATTCGCTTTTTGCCCAGAACCTTTGCCTGTTCCAGCGCAAATCCCATGGAAGCCGCCGTTTTTCCTCCGCCCGTTGGAACCGTCAGCGTATAGATTCCCGCCAGCAGTTTTTCTCCCGCAGAAATACACGCGGATAAAATTTTACAGCGCTGCCTGTTCAGTGCATTGTTTCCCGGGAACCATCCGGAAATATATTCCCGAAACATCTTGTGCAATTCCTCCAGCGGAGGGTTTTCCGGACGCTTTTCTCCCCTCTCAAAATTTTCCGTGTCAATGCAATCCGCATCCTTCATAGCAGAAAACAGCATTCGGATAAAGAAGGAATCCGTCAGCGAGTCTTTTCCGCAGTAAGCAGGAAAGGATGCATCCGGCAGATTGATTTCCTTGGAAAAAGCAGAATAATCCTCCACCTGCTTTTTCAGTCTGCCACGCATGGTGCCGGCATCCTCCCGATCCACCTTGCTTCCCATATCCAGGAGGCCGGTGTGGTGTCCCGCCGCGCAGAATGCCGCAAAAGGCTGTCCCAGTTTTTGGCATACCTGTGCGCCCGCTGTTGCATGGTCCACAATCTCCCCGCCTTGCAGCCGTCGCTGGAAAGCTTCGGAATATTTTCCGATGTCATGAACCAGTCCCGCCAGGTAGCCCTGTTCTGCTGCGTCAAACTCTGCGGCGTAACCCATGGCAAGTTCAGCCGTGCCATGAAGATGTTCCGAAACGGTCTGTGTCCGTCCATCCTCCGCAATATGGGCAAGAAAGCGGCTATTCATTATATCACCCCTTATTTAAAACATTTGTTTTATTCATATCGTCATTATACAACTGTTTTATAAAACCTGCAACAAAAATTTTCGGAAATCTCACCGAATTTTGTACAAAAAAATGGCTGCCGCGTTTTGCGGCAGCCATTTTCTCACGCGGGATGGGATGCGTCGGTCAGGCCCTCGGCAAGCAGGTATCCCACCACCGCCGCAGCCTGCATGATGCAGCCGGACACGGTTTCCGCCGTTTCTCCCGAACCGCCCAGCGCCGTGATGATGCCCGACACAAACAGGGCCACCGCCATCCACAGCTTACGGCTGGTGAGTTTCGCCATCCATTTTTCCTTTGTCATAAGTGCCTCCCAAGATTTTGTAAGGGTTTCCCCTCCACCCGGAAGGCCAAAATGCGCCCCGGTTGTCCTTCCGGGTGCAACAAAAACGCGCCGCCCCCAGAAGGAGGCGGCGCTGCCTGTTCAGTTCAGGTACTTCATGCTGACCCAGCCACGGTCAATTCTGGCCCAGGTCTTGCCGTCCACGGTTTTCTGCTCCAGAACCTCCACCTGCTGGCCGCCGGACAGGTAGCCAACCACGGAGTATCCAGTTCCGGCGCCGGAACGGATGGTCAGAGAGGTGGCGGTGACGGTCATCACCAGCTTCTCCGGCTGCTGCGGCTGCTCCGGCTCTTCGCCCTTCACCGTTTCCAGAGTGATGTAGCCGGTGAGGCAAATCCAGCCCCGGTCAATCCGGCCCCAGACCTTTGTGCCCACGGTTTTCTGTTCCAGAATTTCCACCCGCTCGCCCTGCTTCAGCGTACCCACCAGGGCATACTGGGTGCCGGCATTTTCCCGGATGTTCAGGGTGTGATAACCGGTCAGGGTGCCGTAAACCTTCTCCTCCGTCACATCCGGCTGGGGATTTTCCACCACTTCCAGGGTGACATAGCCGGTGATGCAAATCCAGCCCGCTTCCGTTCTGCCCCAGACCTTTCCGTTCACGGTGGTCTGCTCCAGAATTTCCACCCGCTGACCCCGCTTGAGCGTCCCCACCAGGGCATTGCCGGTGCCCGCATTCGCGCGGACATTCAGCACATCACAGCCGGTAACCGTGCCGTAAATGTGGATTTCGGGCTGCTCAATCACTCCGGTTTCCCGGGTTTCATAGGCGCCGCAGACGCGGCAGTCCCGCCGCTCTTTGCCGGGATCATTGTAGGTGGAAGTGCCGACGGTATACCAGTCACCAAACTGGTGCTCCGCCTTGGGAGAAACTCTGGTTTCCACATAAGCGCAATCCACGCATCCCCGCTTCTGCTGGCCCTCGCTGGTGCAGGTGGCGGTCTTCACATCCTCCCACGCTCCAAAGGTGTGGTTCTGATAGGAAGACAGCTTGGATTCGTCAAAGCTGGTGTACTGCAGGCTGATCCAGCCCTTGGCACATCTGCCCCAGAGGGCGGAGCCCACCTTCTCCACCGCCACAATCTTCACCTGGTCGTCCTTTTCCAGCGAGCCGCTGAGGGCATACTCCGTGCCGGGGCCGGTGCGGACATTCAGGTAGTTGTTGGTAACGGTCACATCCACGAAGTGGGCCAGGGTGGTCTTGTCGTGGAGCATCAGATTCTTGTCCACCCGAATCCAGCCACGGGCGGTTTTCGCCCAGGTCTGGCCCATGAAGGCCTTCACTTCCGTCACCTCAATCTGCTCCCAGACCTTGATGGTGCCGTTCATGGGATAGGTGCTGTGGGGGCCTTTATAGATGCTGATGCCCTTGGGGTTCAGCACCGTGGCCATAACGGGAAGCTCCAGTTTCTCTTCCTCGTCCGCCGGCTGCTGGGCGGGCTTGTAATCGGTGTAGGCCAGGGAAATCCAGCCCTTGCTGCACTTGCCCCACAGGCTGCCGTTGCGCTCCACCGTTTCCGTAATCACCAACTGGGTTCCCTTGGAAACGCTGGTGGCAATGGAATAATCCACGCCGGGGCCGGTACGGACATACAAAGCAGACGCCTGCACCTTCACCGAAAGATTCTCCACCGGGGTGCTGCCGGACACATCGGAAATTTTCTCCCAATGGGCGTACAAAGTCATTCCGTTGGTGGTGCGGTCCAGTTCCGTCACCCGGACACCGCCGGTTTTGGCGGTGAACCAGCCCAGGAATCTGTAACCGTCGTATGTAGGAACCGCCAGCGGAGTGGCGGGCAGATTCATGTCATAGCCCTGGCCCCGTGCCTCGCACTTGCCGCTTCCGGCATCATACAGCACCGTACCGTAATCGCTGTGCACCTGGCTGTCATAGCGGCCGTTGAGGAACATATCCGCCTCCATGATGCGCCGGTTCAGCAGCGCCGGCAGGAATTTGCCGCCGGCATTGCACCGCAGGCCCATCAGGTACACCAGTTCATTTCCATTGCCACCAGCCAGCACCGACTGCACCAGACGGTTATCCGTGTCGTACAGCCAGGCAGGGCCGATGTTATAGCTCAGGGAGAACAGGGCGTCAAACTGCTGCTGGGTCAGCTGAATTTTGTTGCGCACCATGAACTTGTTGACCTCGTTGCCGAAGTAAACCATGGCTTTTTCCAGCAGCTTTTCCGCCTCTTCCAGAGGGATGCCCTCTTCCAGATATTTTTGCCTGTATTCATCCGGGCATTTTGTTCCGAAGCCCACCGTCCATTGGGCATAATCCCAATAGGGAATGGCGTAGAAGCCCTCAATATTTTTGATAAACTCCACACATTCCTCGCTGACACTCATCTGTGTCACGGCATTTGCCCGCAGGGGGACGCCGGCAAAGAAGCCCAAAATCAGGGCGGCCGTCAATACGGCACTGATGATTCGTTTGGACATACCTTTTTTTGACTCCTTTTCCATGGATTTGGTAGTATTATAGCAAAATATGGCAGGTTCCGCAATTCCTTTTTTTACCCTTTCAGAAAGTTTATGTAAACTGCATATTTTGCTGGAAAATTTTCGGAGAAAATCACCGTCCCCATGATGGGTTTTGCCGAAATCCGTTGCAAATTGCCCCGAATTGTGCTACCATAGGGGCAGAATTTTCTTTATGGAGGCAGACAATGGACAAGAAAAAGGCGCTCATCGCCATGAGCGGCGGCGTGGACAGCTCCGTTGCCGCATACCTGACCCAGCAGGCAGGATTCGACTGCATCGGTGCCACCATGCGGCTGTATGACAACCACATCATTCAATCCGAAGTGGAAAGCAGCTGCTGCTCCCTGGATGATGTGGAGGATGCCCGCAGTGTGGCTTTCCGGCTGGGAATGCTCTACTATGTATTTAACTTCACCGCCGCCTTTGAGGAAAAGGTGATTCAAAAGTTTGTCCGCTGCTACGAATGTGGCACCACCCCCAACCCCTGCATCGACTGCAACCGGTACCTGAAATTTGAGGAGCTGCTCCGCCGGGCCCTCACTCTGGGCTGCGACTATGTGGCCACCGGCCACTATGCCCGCATTGCAGAGGAAAACGGCCGTTATCTTCTGAAAAAAGCGGCGGATTCCGGAAAAGACCAGACCTATTTTCTCTACAATCTGACCCAGGACCAGCTTGCCCACACCCGCTTCCCCCTGGGGGCGCTGACTAAGGCAGAGGTGCGGGAAATCGCCCAGGCCCAGCAGTTTATCAACGCCCGCAAGCGGGACAGCCAGGACATCTGCTTCGTTCCCGACGGGGACTATCTGGAATTTATTCGGAAATACACCGGGAAAGACTATCCCGCCGGGGATTTTCTGGATGAAAGCGGCAAGGTGGTGGGCCGCCACCACGGTGCCATCGGCTACACCCGGGGGCAGCGCAAGGGACTGGGGCTGGCGCTGGGCGAGCCGGTGTATGTCTGCGGCAAGGATATGGAACGCAACACCGTCACCGTGGGCAAGAACGAATCTCTGTTTTCCACCACCCTGGTGGCCGACGATTGGACTTTCTTCCCCTTCGACACCCTCACCCAGCCGCTGAAAGCTTGGGCAAAGGCCCGCTCCCGGATGACCGAGCAGCCTGTCACCCTGTACCCGGAGGAAAACGGGCGGGTACGGGTGGTTTTTGACCAGCCCCAGCGCGCCCTGACCACCGGGCAGGCAGTGGTGGTCTATGACGGCGACACCGTCATCGGCGGCGGCACCATCACGGAAATTCTGTGACAGGCCCCGCATTTTCCAGATAACAAGCAAAGAGAGGACAGCCCGGTTATGCACCGGAATGTCCTCTCTTTGCTTTTGGGGCAATTTCGCCCTTTTCTCAGTAAAATTCAAGCAGCGTCATTTTGCACCCTTATCCTTTGGGAGCATAGAACAGCCGCAGAACCAGGTCATTCAAGCTTTCCGCATCGGCGTAGAATTCGTAATA
>JBGVGH010000055.1:0-10377 GCA_045121575.1 Faecousia sp. | reverse complement strand
AGCAAGCAGCAAGCTCACGAAGTGAGCGCAGCTGATGCTGGGCACCGCAAACCGGAATTCCCAAGGGGGCGCCTTTTCGAAGCGCCCCTTGGGCAGATTCTTTGGGTACTTTCTTGTCTGCACAAGAAAGTACCGCCCCCGCAGGGCGTTTCAAATTTCAAAGTGGTTGAAGTATTTAACTGGACGGCGAGGGCATGCCCACGCCCTACATTTGTTATTCCAAACAGCTCGATAAACTCCAATTTATCCGGCAGCGGGCAACTGACAACTCCTCACTCCTCATTCCTAACTCCTCATTCCTAACTCCTAATTCCTACCTGCCTATCCTTCCTGCCCCCGGAGGGTGGGGTTGAAGGCGTCCCGCAGGCCGTTGCCGAACAGATTGAAGGAAATTTCCAGCAGTGCCAGAAAAATGGCAGGGAAGGCCAGAATGTGGGGCTGGGTGCCAAGATACGCCCGCCCGCCGGCCAGCATGGTGCCGATGCTTGTCATATTTTCCGCCTCCAGATTCACAATGCCCAGATACGACAGCATGGATTCGCTGAAAATCACCCCCGGAATCAGCAGCACCGCCCCGGTGATGATGGTGCCGATGGCGTTGGGCAGAATGTGGCGGAAAATGAGCCGTCCGTTTCCCGCCCCCAGCGTCCGGGCGCACAGCACATATTCCGCGTTTTTGAACCGGTAGAACTGGGTGCGCACCCGGGCGGCAATGCCAATCCACCCGGTCAGCACAAAGGAAAACAGCAGCGACAGCACCGGCCCCGCTTTCTGGGCCAGATGGAGCTGGAAAAGGGTCGCCACCACAATGAAGGGTACGGCCCGGAGAATGTCGCTGAACCGCTCCAGAATCAGGTCGGTTTTCCCGCCGAAGAAGCCCTCCACCGCTCCAAACAGCACCCCGATGAGCAGATTGATGGCCGACACGCTCACCGCCAGCAGAATGCTCAGCCGGGCGCCGGAGGAAAGGCAGGCCGCAATGTCCTGCCCGTGCTGGTTGGTGCCCAGAAAAAACCGGGGAGAAAAGCCGTTGCGGTAGCGGAAATATTCCGCATACAGCACCCGAACCCGCCAGCCGGTCTGGTTTTTCGCCCCGTAGACCCAGGTGCCGGGGTCCTGCTCCAGCCGCAGAGAGGTGTAGCTGCCGTCAGGCAAACTTTCCAGATAGTTGGGGCTTAAAATGGGCGCGCCGGTTTCGTCGTGAAAGGCGGCGGTGCCGCTCGAATAAGGCCCGTCGTCTGATAGCTTATACCACAGGTTGGCGCTGCTGCCCACCGCCGGATAAAAGGTGTTGTAATTTTTCGGCAGGGGATAGCAGACCTGGTGCCCGGTGCGGTTTTGATAATCCTGCAAGGCGGCAAATTCCGCCGGGGTCAAATCCAGATACCAGAACCCCACCCGGCGGTAAGCATCCAGCGTCAGGCGGTAGTTGTTTTCCTCCAGCTTTTCCCAGCCGCTAACGGCGGGAAGTCCCGCCTCCTGCCCCATGGCAAGATGGTAGTCCAGCACCCCCTGGGTGCCGGACAGCCGGGTATTTCGGGAAAAAATGGGGGGCATACCCCGGTAAAAGCCGTCCCGGAAGGCGGGGGTGTAGGGAGAAAAGAAAGGCGTCAGCAGGGCAAACAGCAGCAGAAGCGCAAGGATGACGGCGGCGGTAAGGGAGGCTCTGTTTTTTGCGAAGCGGGAAAAAGCGTCCCCCAGGGCGGATTTTCCCCGGCGGGGCGGGATGGCCACGGCAGGTGCCGGGGCGGCGGGTTTGAACAGTTCGTTTTCCATATCATTCCCCCATGCGGATTCTCGGGTCGATGAAGCCGTAGCTTAAATCCACCGCCAGGGCCGACAGCAGCCCCACGGCGGTATAGAAAAAGGTCAGCACCATGAAAAAATTGTAGTCCCGGACCTGGATAGCGTTGGTGTAGAGGCTCCCCACCCCGGGAATGGAGAAAATGGCCTCGATAATCAGCGAGCCTCCTAAAATTCCAATCAATTCCCCCAGAATCAAAGGCAGAATCGGCACCATGGCGTTGCGCAGGGCGTGGCGGGTAACCGCCTGGGCCTTACTCAGCCCCTTGGCCCGGGCCAGCAGCAGATAATCGCATCCCAGTACCTCGCTCAGCTCCGCCCGGGTAAACCGGGTCAACCCTGCCACGGTGCCGAAGGCCAAGCTCAGCGCCGCGGGAAACAGGGAGCGGAGCATGGGAATGCTTATTAGTCCCGCTTCCTGCCGGCTGGCGGCGGTGAGGGGGAAGGCGTTGGTGGCAAAGCAGAGAAAATACTGCACCAGAAAGGCATACACATAGCTGGGCACGGAGATAAACACCATCACCCCAGTGGAAATCACATGGTCCTGCCACCTGTTTTTCCGCAGAGCGGCATAGATGCCAAGCCCCAGCCCCAGGGGGATGGACAGCACCGCGGCGTACAGGTTCACGGTGACGGTGTAAGGCAGCTTCTCCAGCATCACCCGGGAAACAGATTGCCCCACATACATCTGCTCCCCCAGGCCGAAATCCCCCCGCAGCACATGGCGCAGGTAGCGGACATACTGCACCCAGATGGGCTTGTTGTAGCCCAGCGCCTCCCGGCGGGCCAGCAGCAGCGCCGCGTCCCGGCCCTGCTCCTTGATGGCAGGCAGCGGCAGCAGCTTGATGAGCAGAAAGCACAGCGAGCAAATCACCACAAAGGTGAACACCATCAGCCCCAGCCGCTTGAGAATATAGGGAAAAAGCCGGCGGTTTTTCATAAATCATCTTCCTTTTTCTGGAAAAAAGTTTCAAAAACGGACACAGTCACGGATGGAAGCCCATCCGTGACTGTATGTTGTCCATTTTCAGTTGGCAGTAGTCAGTAGGGGCGGCATACATGCTGCCCGGGCATTTCGATTAGAAATGCCATCCACGAAGCGGATAAATACCACCCCCTTTGTCATCCTGAGCGGAGCGCAGCGCAGTCGAAGGATCTCATGGAGTAAGGCGGAGATTCTTCGACTCACTTCGTTCGCTCAGAATGACAAAAATCGGGCGGTGCGCTTGGCGGGCGCATTTCATTTTTCATTCTTACTTTGTAATTCTTAATTTATTTTTTCCCACTGTTCGTCGGTATAATCGTACCGGTAAAAGGCGATGCCGCCGAAACCAGTCAGCTCCTGATACACATCCGTGGGGTAATGGCCCTTTTGAGAGAGCAGCGTGGCGCTGCTGCGGGAATACAGGGGCACCGCCACCGCCTGGGAAAGATAGGCAAATTCCAAATCCGCATACACCGCGCTGCGGGTATAGCTGTCGTAGGAAGCAAAGGGCAGCAGCGCGCTGCCGTCCCCGGCGGAGATGGAAACCGCTCCGTCGGCGGCGCACCAGCGGGCCCAATCCTGCACGCTGGCGGTGTAGTCCCTGCCGGACAGGCGGATGGTCAGCTTCACGGCGGCGGAATCAAAGCCATACTCCATCTGGTTGGGATATTCCCGGATGCCGCCGTCGCAGTAGCAGTTGTACAGCAGGCTGTAGGGGTCATAGGCAGAGCCGCCCCAGGTGGAGAAGATGATGTCGGTCAGCCCCGATTCCATGGTGGCGTAGTAATCCTCATCCACCACCATTTTCAGCCCCACCTTGCCTTCTAACCCGGTGCCCTGGCAGGCACTTTGCAGGGCGTTATTTAAAAAGTGGTACATCTGCACATAGGTGTCGTCGCTTTGATACACGGAAAGCTGCAGCACAATTTCGCTTTTGCCGTCGTACAGGCCAGATGCCACCGCCTCGGTATAGGCAAGCTGCATATATTGCCGGGCCAGCTCCGGGTCAAAGCCGGTGATGGCCCTGTAGGCATCGTCCAGAGTTTCGTAATCCCCCTCCGGCCCGAAGGTCAGGCCATAGAGCCGCACCAGGGCGTTTTTGGCAGGCTCCGTGTCCCGGTAGGCTTCCCCGGTGTAGGGGTCGCAGACATAGGCCCCATTCAGCAGGCCATAGCCCGGCGCTCCGGCAGCGGTGTAGGCAGCGGCGAAGCGGCTGCGGTCAATGGCCAGAGAGAAGCCCCGGCGGAAATTGGCATTGGAAAGAATCTGACTGCCCCGGGCGGAGAGGGCCTTTTCGTCAGTGTTGAAGGTGAGTTTGGTGGTGTAGGTCTGGGGAATGAAGCGCACCGCGTCGCTTCCGGCATATTGCTCCATGTGGGCGGCGGACAGATTGAGGGTGTCCAGCTCCCCCTTGCGGAAGGAAAGCAATGCGGTGGCGGGGTCAGAAATCACCTGGCAGGAGATTTCGTCGGTCTGATACTGGCCCAGATGTCTGCCGTCGCTGTAGCCGTGCCAGAAGGTGTTGCGCTGGAGGGTAATCTGCTTGTCCGGCTCGAAATAGGTCAGCTTGTAAGGGCCGTAGGACATGGAGGTTGCAAGCGATGTGCAGTAGCTGGTGGTGATGGAGGCCACGCTGGCACTGTCGGCAGAAACCTTGGCGCCGTTTTTGTCAAAATAGGTCTTGCATTTTTCCCACAGGGGTTCGTATACCAGATAGGTGCTGGTCAGATAGTAGGGTACATAAAATTCCGGGTCGGCAATGGCCGCGGTGGTGATAAGCACCAGGTCATATTCTCCCGTTTTCAAAATGCCAACCTCCGACCAGTCCGCCTGGCCGTACAGGTATTCCTTTGCCCCCACGATGGAGAAGTTCCCGGCGTACAGGCTGTCGGCCCGGCGGTTTCGCATCAGGGGGTCCAGCAGTTCCCGGTAGGAATAGAGGTAGGTGTCGGCATTGATGGGGGTGCCGTCCGACCAGCAGGCGTTGGGGTTGAGGGCGATGTGCCAGGCCCGGGCGGTTTCCCCCGGGGTGATGCCGAAGCGCCCGGCGTATTGGGCGGTCACATCCTCCGGCATCCCGCTGGCCATTTCGTCCACGATGGTCCAGCCGCTGCCGTCCCGGTTCAGGGTGAAGGTGTAAAAGCCGGTGGTGGTGTAGTTGAGGATATAGGAATCGGCGGTGGTTTCCCAGGTGTGGGGGGCCCATTTCAGCCCTGCGGTGGAGGCGATGGACTCCCGGAAGGTGTAGTAATTTTTGTCGGAATAGTCCCGGCCGTTGCCGCCGGGGTAGACAT
The DNA here is from genome assembly GCA_045121575.1 of Faecousia sp. Taxonomy (GTDB): domain Bacteria; phylum Bacillota; class Clostridia; order Oscillospirales; family Oscillospiraceae; genus Faecousia. Next base: position 5,295 of record JBGVGH010000055.1, on the reverse strand, counting down.
CGTTCCAGCTGACGCTGCCGCCGCCTGTTGGGCGGGCAGCGGCTTCCCAGTGCCCGGCAGTGACGGTGCCGGCGCTGTCGTCGGCGGTGTATTCTCCGGAGCTGCTCAGAAGCGGCGGGTGAACAAAGATGCCCGGCTCCGTGGGTGCAGAAGCGGGGGTGCAGCCGGCGAGCAAAAGTGCCAGCGCCAGCAGCAGGGCAAGCCGCTTTTTCATATCCATGCCTCCTTGGTTTGTGTCGTGTTCAGTATGCCCAAAACAGGGCTGTTTATCATTCGGAATGAGGAATGAGGAGTTAGGAATTAGGAGTTGATAGTTGACAGTGGTCAGTTGTCAGTAGGGGCGGATAAATTGGGGTTTGGCGAGCTAAGGCATTGTAGGGCAAAGGCATGCCTTTGCCGACCGGCAGCAATTATCTGAGCGGTGAGAAAAACCAACCCAGCGGCGAGGGCATGCCCTCGCCCTACATTTCATTTTTCTAAATAGCTCGACAAATTCCAATTTATCAGTGACAACTGTCAACTCCTAACTCCTCATTCCTAATTCCTAATTCGATAACTATTGTAGTCGATTTTTCTGCGTTGCGCAATGATGATTTTCCGGGGGGCGGCTACTTGCTTTTGGGCCTGTGCCATGGTAGAATGAAAAATAAAACGAAAGGGGGCAGCTCATGCGCTTTTTCCGAAATTTCATCCTGATTCTGTGCTGCCTCTGCCTGCTGGGGGTTCCGGCTTCTGCCCTTTCCACCGTATCCGGGGCGGAAAGCACCGCGACGGCGGAAACCGACGGCTCCTGCTATGTTTCCCTGCGCTTTGAATTCCGGCTGGAGCAGGCGGAGGATATTTCCCTCTGGCTTCCGGCGGAGGCGGAGGAAATCCGGGTGGAAAACCGCTACCGCACCCCGGAAACCGACGGCACCCGCAAAAAAGTGACATTGAAAAACAAAAGTGCCGGCAGCCACACCGTGGAGGTCAGCTTCCGCCTGCCCTGCGCCCTGGAAAGCAGTGGGGGCAAGCTGTGGCTGGAAATTCCTTTGCTGTCCGGCGTTGCCTATCCCATGGAGAGCTTCCGCTTTTCCGTGAACCTGCCGGGGGAAACGGAGAAAGAACCTGTTTTCACCAGCGGCTATCACGGCGAAGGGGTGTCGGACTATCTGTCCGTGACGGTGGCGGGAAACCGCATCACCGGCAGCTTCACCCAGATACTGCTGGATAGGGAAAGTCTATCCATGAAGCTGGAGGTGAGCCGGGAAATGTTCCCGGATTACCGGGAAAAAACCGGCCTTTTTGACACCTGGCAGACGGTGATGCTGGTGCTGATTGCGGTGTCGCTGGGCTATTATCTGCTGGCGCTGATGCCCAGCCTTCCACGGCGCATCCGCAGCGCCGACCCGCCGGACGGCCTGGCGGCGGGAGAGCTGGGAACCTGCCTGACTGGCTGCGGCATGGATTTGACCATGATGGTCTTTTCCTGGGCGCAGCTGGGCTACCTGCGCATCCGGCTGGACAGCCGGGGAAGGGTGACGCTGGTGCGGTGCATGGACATGGGCAACGAGCGTTCCGAGCGGGAAAACCGGGCGTTCCGCAGCCTGTTTTCCCAGCGGGATATGGTGGACGGCGCAGGGCTGCACTATGCCCGGCTGTGCCGCAAGCTGGCGGCTTCCTCTCCGCTGACCCGGCAGCTTTACAAATCCACCTCCGGCAATCCCCGCATCGTCCGGGTGCTGGCACTGGCGGCGGGGGTGTGCAGCGGCGTGGAGCTGAGCCTGGGGGTCTATACCGCCGGAGCGGGAACGGTGTTCCTGGCCATGGGCCTGGCGCTGCTGTGCGGCATTTTGGCTTATTTCATCCAGCTGGGCGGGCGGTGCCTGCCCCTGGGAAACCGGCGGCCGCTGTGGACGGCCCTGCTGTGCGTGATGCTGTGGGCGCTGCTTGGCCGGCTTTGCGGCAACATGATGCTGGGACTTGGCATGGTGGGGTATGAGCTCCTGACGGGAATCGCCGCCGCCGTGGGCGGACGGCGCAGCGCCCTGGGGCAGCAGTATGTGGCCCAAATCCGGGGCCTGCGGCACTATTTTACCCGCACCTCCGTCTTTGATATGCAGCAGAATCTGGAGCTGAATCCCGATTATTTCTTCGACCGGATGCCCTATGCTCTGGCGCTGGGGGTGGAAAAGCCCTTTGCCCGGCGGTTCGGCAAGGCGGCCATGCAGCCCTGCAGCTATCTGGAGGTGAACCGGGAGCGGGGAATGACCGCGTCCCAATGGGCCGCGATGATGCGTCACACCGCCGACCGGCTCAACCGCCGTCAGCGGCGGCTGAAGCTGGAAAAACTGCTGCAGCAGGCAGAAGCCGTGGTCAAATCCCGGTAAAACCGGCCTTTGGTGAAAATAACAGGGCGGGGGAAACCCCGCCCTGTTCTTATTTGAGGGAAGATAGAATTCAAAATTAAAAATTACGAATTAAGAATGAAGTTGTAGGGCGAAAGATTTTGTCATTCTGAGCGAACGAAGTGAGTCGAAGAATCTCCACCTTCTCCCCATGAGATCCTTCGACTGCGCTACGCTCCGCTCAGGATGACATGGACGGCAGGCATTGATCCGCTTCGCGGATGGCATTTCCGCAGGAAATGCCCGGCAAAGGCATGATGTTTTATTTGTATGATTGCCCCCGGCAATCATGGATATGCCAATTTCCTGCGGGCGCACCGCCTTTGCCCTACAATTGGCTTTAGAGAAAGTTTTTTTCACTGTAGGGTGGGGTCTTGACCCCACCGATTGGTTCGTTCTTTTGAGGCGTTAAATAATTGCGATACTGCCCGGCGGGGTCAAGACCCCGCCCTACATTTTGCTTTCCTAAACATCTCGACAAATTCCAATTTATCCGGCAGCGGGCGACCACAGGTCGCCCCTACTGATAACTCCTAACTCTCCGGAATTGTGTTTCTTTGTGGAAATAGGTCAACCTTGGGCCAGCTTGCACGCAAAAATTTTGGAAAAAAGGAAAAAATCGGACACAATCACAGCTTGACCCCCGCCGCCGCTTGTGATACTATTATCCTTAGTAGAAAATGAGTTACCCTACCATTTTACAAAAAACTGAGGAGGATTTTTCCCATGGCCTATTATTATTCCGAGCCCAGCCACACCTTCAGCGAATACCTGCTGGTTCCTGGCTACACCAGCGAAAACTGCATCCCCGACCGGGTTTCCCTGCGTACCCCGCTGGTCAAGTACCGCAAGGGCGAGGAAGAATGCCCCATCAGTCTGAATATTCCCATGACCTCGGCCATCATGCAGTCCGTGTCCAATGACACCCTGGCCATCGCTCTGGCAAAAGAGGGCGGCATCAGCTTTATTTACGGCTCCCAGTCCGTGGAATCCCAGGCGGCCATGGTGTCCCGGGTGAAGAATTACAAGGCGGGCTTCGTGGTCTCCGCCTCCAACCTGACCCCTGACCATACCCTGGCGGATGTGCTGGATTTGAAGGCCCTCAACGGCTTCTCCACCGTGGCCATCACCGACGACGGCACCGCCAACGGAAAGCTCCTGGGCATCGTCACCAGCCGGGACTACCGGGTTTCCCGCATGAGCCCCACTGACCGGATTGCCACCTTCATGACCCCTCTGGAGCGGCTGATTACCGCCCCGGCGGAAACCACCCTGAAGGAAGCCAACGACATCATCTGGGACCACAAGCTCAACAGCCTGCCCATTGTGGATAAGAACGGCCGGCTGATGTATTTCGTGTTCCGCAAGGACTATTCCTCCCACAAGGCCCATCCCCAGGAACTGCTGGACGAGAAAAAGCGGTATCTGGTGGGCGCGGGCATCAACACCCGGGATTTTGCAACCCGTGTTCCGGCACTGCTGGAGGCGGGCGCGGATGTATTGTGCATCGATTCTTCCGAGGGCTTTACCTGCTGGCAGGAAAAGACCATCGCCTGGGTGCGGGAGCACTACGGCGACAGCGTGAAAATCGGCGCCGGCAATGTGGTGGATAGAGATGGTTTCCTGTTCCTGGCGAAAGCCGGTGCGGATTTCGTGAAAGTGGGCATCGGCGGCGGATCCATCTGCATCACCCGGGAAACCAAGGGCATCGGCCGCGGTCAGGCCACCGCGCTGATTGAAGTGGCGGCGGCCCGGGATGAGTATTTTAAGGAAACCGGCATCTATGTGCCCATCTGCTCCGACGGCGGCATTGTCCATGATTACCACATGACCCTGGCGCTGGCCATGGGCGCGGACTTTATGATGCTGGGCCGGTACTTTGCCCGCTTCGACGAAAGCCCCACTCCCAAGGTGATGGTCAACGGCGCCTATATGAAGGAATACTGGGGCGAGGGCAGCAACCGTGCCCGGAACTGGCAGCGCTATGATTTGGGCGGCTCCTCCAAGCTCAGCTTTGAGGAGGGCGTGGATTCCTATGTGACCTACGCCGGCGCATTGCATGACAATGTGGAGGCGTCGCTGTACAAGGTCAAATCCACCATGTGCAACTGCGGCTATACTGACATTCCCTCTTTCCAGCAGAACGCCCGGCTGACCCTGGTCTCCGCCACCTCCATCGTCGAAGGCGGCTACCACGATGTCACCTTGCGCAACGGCCCCCAGAGAAAGTAATTGACAAAACTACACTTTCGGCATATAATAAGCATAGAAAAAGGGTGCTACCGATAGACGGTTAGCCCCCACACATGTTACAAGAAGTAACCGTTAGTTGGAAGCTGGGCGGTTACTTCTTTGCTTTTATGAGTTCGATAATGAGTTTGACGATAATGCCGAGCAGCGATACCAGCAATGCCAGAATTGCAACGACAATCGAGATAATCTCATATGTAGTCATGTTCGCATCACCCCCTATCGTCCTATCTTGCGGTCGCAAGATGGAAACAGACAGAGGGCTAAAGATTACCCTCTGTCCAAGAGGGCTAACCGCCTACCGTTTGAAGGTAGCACCCAGTGCACCGAAGTGCACCATGAGAATAATATCACAAAATTTTGCATCATTCAACATATAAAACAAGTTTATGCCTTATTTCCACAGAAAGCGGAAACAAGGGCCGGTCTTCCCAAGAAAAAACGGGACTGCTGCGTGTGCAGCGGTCCCGTTTTGATATTTTTTCAGTCCATCTCGTCCAGGTTGTATTTTTCTGCATAGGCGGCGTAGCTGGTTTTGAAGCCGGCGTCGTCGGCCTTGATTTGGCTGAGATATTTGTGGGTGTCGAAGGTTTTGTGGCTCAGCTCGATGATGGTCACGCCGATGTTGGAGCAGTGGTCGGAAATACGCTCGAAGTTA
>JBGVGH010000054.1:0-8190 GCA_045121575.1 Faecousia sp. | reverse complement strand
TTAAGGCTTGACAAATGGGCAAAAGCGTCTATAATTGTAGTGTCACGGGCTCGTAGCGCAGCTGGGAGCGCACTACATTCGCATTGTAGGGGTCGGGAGTTCGAATCTCCTCGAGTCCACCATAAAAAATCCTCACCCATTCGGGTGAGGATTTTTTATGGTGGACACAAGAGAGGAGATTTGAAAAATCCAATCGCCCCATGCCAGTGGCATGGGGCAGCCACCAGCTCAAAAGCTGGTGGCAACTATGATGAAACGAATCTCCTCGAGTCCGTCCCCACCCATCCGGGTGAGGCGGAAATCGTGTTTTACTCAGTAGGGGCGGCATAAATGCCACCCGCCAACGCTATTAGCCGTGGTAGGGCGAGGTCTTGACCTCGCCGACCTCTATCGATAACCATGAGCGGCTTCCGGCAATCATGGTTATGCCAATTTTTGTGGAAGTACCGCGTTTACCGACCGTTAGAAATAATCAGAGCGATGAGGAAAAAAAAAAACCAGCGGCGTGGGCATGCCCTCGCCCTACATTTCGCTTTTCTAAATGAATCCATAAGCCCCAACTCCTCACTCCTCATTTTGAGCGGCATATACGCCGCCCCTACTGGGTGCAACAGATAGCGCCCAACTTCAAAAAGCAGCCCCCGCCTTTTCGGACGGGGGCTTTCGTGATGCAATTAAATATCCTCAAAGCCCACAAGCAGGCCGCCTTCTTCTGCGTAATAGCAGCACAGCCCCCGGTTGCAGGTGATGGTAATGTCCGCCTGGGGATACCGGGCGCGAATCAGCTCTGCCAGAGCCTTCGCGGTGGCCTCGTTGTAGGAGTGGGACAGGCGCACCTTGCCGCCCCGGTAGCCCAGCTCATCCATGGAGGAGAGCAACTGGTTCAGGGATTTTTTCTCACCCCGGCACTTGTGCATGGGCTGCAGGGTGCCCTCGTCGCTGGCTCGGCCCACAATGCGCAGGCCCAGAATGCCCACGGCCTTGCCCACCAGGGCGCTGACACGCCCGTTTTTCACCAGATTGTCCAGGGAGGACAGGGAGAAAACCAGATGGGTGTGACGGCTGTACTGCCGGATGCCGTCACAGATGGCGTCAAAGTCCAGGCCCTGCTTCACCAGCGCTTCGTAATGCTCCAGCAGCAGCTCCAGCTCCGGGCCGGTGGACAGAGAATCGAAAATGAACACCTTGGCGCCCGGCTTTTTCTCCATATATTCCCGGGCGGCGATGGCGGCGGCATTGTAGCAGCCGGAAAGGGCGCTGGTGATGGAAGCCCCCAGCACCATATCCGCATCCCCGAAGGCATCCAGCCAGTCCTGAATGCTGGGGCAGGCGGTGCTGGAGGTTCCTTTATATTCCTTCAGCTCCCGCAGCATGGCGGGCACATCCAGCTCATGGGTGTCGATGTATTCCTTTTCCTGGGTGACGATTTTTAAGGGAACATAGGAAACAGGCAGGGTCAGATTTTGACAGATATTCGCCGAACAGTCGGTGGCCAGTTTGATTTTCATGACCGAATCCTCCTCAGGTGCGGTAGAGCAGACCCAGCATGTTGGGGCCGGTGTTGATGCCGATGATGCAGCCCACCGGGTATTCCAGCAGCGGCGGCTGGTCCATCACCGCAGCGCAGGCATCTTTCAGCTTCTGGAAGGCTTCCATGTTGCTGCCATGCACCAAAACATAGCTGGTGCCGGGGCGGCGTTCCTTCATGCAGCGCTCCACCATGGCGGCGATGGCCTTGCTTTCACCCCGCATTTTGTCGATGATTTTCGCCTCGCCGTCCTCAAAGGTAATCAGCGGCTTCAGGCCGATGGCATCGCCTACAAAGGCGGCGGCAGGGGAGATGCGGCCGGATTTCTTCACGCACTTCAAATCCAGCGGCACGAAAAGGGGGCGGGCATGGGCCAGCCAGTCCTCCAGATGGGCCAGAACCTGCTCCAAATCGGCGCCGGCCTGAACCATCTGGGCTGCCTCCACCACGCCGATGCCGTAGGTCATGGAGTAGGTGCCGGAGTCGATGATGTGGATGGAAAAGTCCTTTGCCGCCTCCGGATTTTCCTCAAAGAACATATCCTTTGCCATGATGGCGGCCTGATAGGTGCCGGAGCCTTTGGCGTTCAGGGTTACATGGACAAGGTCCGTAAAGCCCTCTTTCCAGGTCTTTTCAAACAGCTCGCTGTACAGCGGCAGGGACACCTGGGAGGAAACCGGCAGGGTCTTGGCCGTGTCCAGAATTTCATACATTTTTTCGGGGGTGATGTCGATACCGTCCCGGTATTCCTTCCCGTCGTGGTGAATGGTCAGGGGCAGCACGGAGATATTCAGCGCCCGGCAAAGCTCCTGGGGAATGTCGGCGGTGGAGTCGGTTGCGATTTTAATTCTCATTATGATTTTCTCCTGAATGGATTTTGGTTGACTTTTTTGCTGAGAAATGCTATTTTGATAGCGACGAATGTTTTTATTTGCAACGAAAGTCGCTCGTGCAATTATAGCTTTTCCGGAGAGAAGAATCAAGCGCCGGGACGGAAAATGCAACTTTTCCCGGTGAAAAGTTGCTGACAGGAGGGTTCCAAAATGGGGAAAAGGGCAATGACAACGGATTTTTTGAAGGAGTGCATGGCAGATTCCCTGCTGGCGCTGATGGAGAAAAAGGAATTTTCAAAAATTACCATCAACGAAATCGCCCAGGGGGCAGGGGTGAACCGTTCCACCTGGTTTCGGAATTTCAAAACCAAGACCGAGGCGCTGACCTTCAAGCTGGTGCACGCCTGGCACCGCTGGGAGGCGGAGCAGGGGGTGGCAAAGCGGCGCGGTTACACCGTGGAGAACGCGGGGGATTTTTTTCGTTTCAACTACGAAAACCGGAATATCATCCTGCTGATTTATAAGGCCGGTATGCAGATAACGATTTATGACGCTTTCTGTCAGGTGATGATGCCCCAATTTGGGGCAGAGGCGGAGGAATTTTACGAAACCCGGTTTTATGCCAGCGGCGTCTATGGTATGCTGGGGGAGTGGGTCAAGCGGGATTTCCGGGAAACGCCGGAGGAAATGGCGGCGCTGTTTTACAAAATTATCCAGCCCCATTGACAAATGGGCTGGGCGCATAATCCCTCCTGCGGTGGAAAAACTACCGCGGGAGGGATTTTTTATGACGGAAAAGGAATACAGCCGGCTCGTCCGGCGAATGGAGCCGCCGTCGCCTGTATGGAAGGACTGCTTCCACGCATTTTGGGTGGGCGGGCTGATTTGCGTGCTGGGGCAGCTGCTGCTGGATAGCTACATGGCGGCGGGGTTGGAAAAGGAGCAGGCGCAGACCGGCATGAGCATGACGCTGATTGCCCTGTCGGCCCTGCTTACGGGGCTGAGCGTGTATGATGACATTGCAAAATTTGCCGGGGCGGGGACGCTGGTGCCCATCACCGGCTTTGCCAATGCCATTTCCGCCCCTGCCATCGAGTTCAAAACAGAGGGGTTTGTGCTGGGGCTGGCGGCGAAGATGTTCACCATTGCCGGGCCGGTAATCGTCTACGGCCTGGGCGCCGGGGTGGTGTATGGGATTGTTTACTGGATTGTGAGTCTGGTATAAAACAAATGGGACTGCTTGTGGCAGTCCCATTTTATATCTCAGAAATCAGACATTGAACAGGAAGTTGACGATGTCGCCGTCCTTCATCACATATTCCTTGCCCTCGGAGCGAACCTTGCCCACGGCCTTGGCGTTTGCCATGGTGCCGTATTCCTTCAGGTCGTCAAAGGCGATAACCTCGGCCCGGATGAAGCCCCGCTCAAAGTCGGTGTGGATTTTGCCGGCGGCCTGAGGCGCCTTGGTGCCGTTTTTGATGGTCCAGGCGCGGCATTCGTCGGAACCTGCGGTGAGGAAAGAAATCAGGCCCAGCAGGGCGTAGCTGGCCTTGATGAGCCGGTCCAGACCGGATTCCCGGACACCCAGCTCCTCCATGAACATGGCCTTTTCCTCCGGGTCGTCCAGCTCGGCGATGTCGGCCTCCAGCTTGGCACAGATGGGCAGCAGCTGGCTGCCTTCCGCTTCTGCCAGTGCCTTGACAGCCAGATAGTGACGGTTGCTCTCCGGCTCGTTGATTTCATTTTCTGCCAGATTGGCCACATAAATGGTCTTTTTCAGGGTCAGCAGGTCGGAAGTGGCCAGCAGCGCCTGCTCCTCGGGGTCGTCGGTGAAGGTGCGGGCCAGCTTGCCCTCGTTCAGGTGCTGCAGCAGAGCCTGGAACAGCTCCACTTCCCGGGCGAATTTCTTGTCGCCGCCTTTCATGGCTTTCTGGGCCTTGTCGATGCGGCGCTCCACCATTTCGATGTCCGCCATCACCAGCTCCAGATTGATGATGTCAATGTCCCGCAGGGGGTCGGTGCTGCCCTCCACATGGGTCACATTGGAGTCCTCAAAGCAGCGCACCACATGGACGATGGCGTCGGTGGTGCGGATGTTGCTGAGGAACTTGTTGCCCAGACCCTCACCACGGGAGGCACCCTTCACCAGACCTGCGATGTCCACAAATTCAATGACCGCCGGGGTGGTTTTCTTGGGCTTGTAAAAATCGGACAGCCACTGCAGCCGCTCGTCCGGCACGCTCACCACGCCCACATTGGGGTCAATGGTGCAAAACGCATAGTTGTCCGCCGGAACGCCGGCGTTGGTGATGGCATTAAACAGGGTGGACTTGCCCACATTGGGCAGTCCCACGATACCTAATTTCATATATACTCATTCTCCTTCGATTTTTCCTTGATTTGCAAGGGTTTTCGGGTTTTGGCTTTTCGGCTACTACGCCATTTTTACGCCATTTTCGCATTGAGTTTTATGTCAGAAAACCCTTTTGACTCAAACTGCCGTACAGCTTGGTCGAGCGAATCGGTAGTTACATGAACATACCTATCCATCGTTGTCTTGATACTGGCATGACCCAATAGCTTTTGCAGCACTTTCGGCTGCATACCACTTTCGATGGCTCTTGTGGCGTAAGTATGGCGTAGAGCGTGCATACAAAAGCGATTTATCCCTGCTTCGTCGCAGAGCTTGTAAAGGTGGGTATCATAGGAGCTGTTCTTCGCTGGCTCTCCTGTACGCCAGTTGATAAAAACAAGGTCACGCATAACAAGCTGTGAGGTTGTGCCTGTGCGCCTGTCTATGTATTCAAGCGTCTGTGAAAGCAAGGGAGACTCTTTCCTGTTATCCCGGCTATCCCAAATGCTTTTCAGAATATCGTAGGCTCTGTTCGTCAAGGGAATTGTGCGATAACTCTGTTGAGTCTTTGGAGGACCTGCACGCCAGTATTTTTGAGCGTGCCTAAACTCCAAAGTCTTGTTGACCGTAAGTGTTCGTTTTTCAAAGTCAATCGCATCCCAAGTTAATCCAATCATTTCGCCAGTACGCAAGCCTGTTTCGAGGATAAGGGCGTATTGGTTATAGTTGTGGGAACGCTGGGCAACTTCAAGAAAACGTTGTTGGTCATCGCAAGTAAGAAACTTTATATCATCCACAGCACAAACTGGCTTTGTAAACCGCACACCATCCATTGGGTGTCTGGCAATCAAGTCATTCATTTTCGCCGCCTTGAACAATGTGCCCATAGCAATATAGGCTTGTCGGATAGTAAAACCAGCATAATCAGCGTCCATCCGAATCAAGACTTGCTTACAGTGCATGGGCTTGACATTGGCAATCGCCATTCTACCGATAACGGGCTGAATGTTTTTGGAATATCGCTCCCGATAATTGCGGAGCGTATTAGGGGCTAAGTCACCTACTATATTTTCAATCCAGAAACTAAACCATTGGTCAACCGTTGTTTCGGTGGCAACAAAAACTTCTTCGTGCTTGTCGGCATATTTCGCTTCTTCCATCCAATTCCTTGCTTCGGGAATAGTCTGAAAATATTTCTCATGCCTTTTTCCTGTTTTATCAACAAATCGTGCGCTGTATAAACCGTCCTTTCTTTGGTAGATACCCTTACCGCAGTCTTTTCCTTTGAGATTTTTTCCCATGAAATGCTCCTTTCCCTTGAAGGGAAATGGACGCACTGCTACACGATAAGTATAGCAGATTTTGTCCATTCCCTCAAGTAGTTATTGTGAAAAACTCTCCGGCAATTTGTAAATTTTTCGGAACTTCTTATATCACCAGTTTCTCACTGATGAATTGCTCAAATTCCTTTCGTTTGACCAGCTTCTTTGTGCCGACAAACAAAACGAAGGGGCAGTTGGGCGAGCGGAGCATACTGTCGATCTTGTTGATGCCGATGTTGCTGTATTCTGCCGCCTCCTTGGTGGTCAGTGTCATTTTCAGATGGATCGGAACGGTGCCGATGCAATTCTCCATGTAAAAGCTCCTTTCTTGGGTTTAGCAGCCGAGCAGACGAGCCGCCGTTTTCAGATTGTCGGCAGCGGTGCTTTTGCGGAAGCTGTCTCCATCGAACATGATCGGGACGCAGACCTCCAAGATGCGGTCATAAATTCGGCGGTCATCCAGATCGACAGCTTGCTTCATAACGGAAAGCGGGATATTCGTGGTGACGATCATGGGCTTGCCGGTCAGCAGCCGTTTGTCAACCACATCGAACACTCGCTCCTTACCGAAGCTGGTGTTACGTTCTGCCCCCAAATCATCCAGAATGAGGAGGTCGGGGCGCATAAGCGATTTCATGTAATTGTCGCGGTCCGAACCGAAGTTACCCTGCATACGGTTGACTACATCAGACATTCCCACAAAGAGGACGGACTCCAGACGGTCAATCAGAGCGTTGGCAATGCATCCAGCGGCATAGGATTTTCCCGTGCCGACATTCCCGAACAGGAGCAGCCCGATTCCTGCTTTTTTGAACTCGTCCCAGTTCTGCGCGTAACCCCTCGCCTTTGCAAGCTGGGGCGTTGTAACTGCGGCTGACTCAAACCGCCAGCCAGCGGCGGGCATATCGCGGAACGCCTCGCTGCGGAGCATCGTCATGTAAGACATTCTCTCATATTCCCGACGCTCCGCTTCTTCCCGTTCTCGGCGTTCGGCGACGCACTTGCACATAACCGGGTGCTTGGTAAAGCCCTGTGCCTGAAGGTCTGCGGGGTAAAAGGCTTCTTTCGGCGTATGGCACTTGCCGCAGTATTTCAGCCCATCAGCGGAATTGATGTAATCGTCAGGTGCGGCATTAGCCGCTTCAACGGCATCAACCATTTTTGTAAAAATCGGATTCATAGACACTCTCCCTCGTTATCGTCGTAAGTGTAGTTTTTCGCTCTCCTGCCCTTGCTGTCCTCGTCCAACCACTTCTTGATGGTGGCGTAATGATTGGCATAGTGCCTGTCATTGGAAGCCATGTACCGGGACAGCCGCTCAATGTATTCGGCAGCTTTGCCGGGATAAGCCGTCTCCAGCCGGGAATATTCCTCTCCTGACAGAAAAACATTTTGATACTCTCCATATCGGCGGCGCGTACTCTCTACTCTTTCGGTCTTACTCTATTGTTCACCGTCTGAACTTCCGAATGACAGTGGGGCAAGCTCATTATGGGCTTGCCCCTTGCTTAAATAAAGGCGGGTATTTGCAGATTGTAACGCACAAGGGGCAGATAAGTGAAATGTAGGGTGGTAATATGGCAGAGAAAAATAAACGGCGCACAAGCGATAATATCCCCGATATTTGCCCCGAAGGACAACAAAAAAACAGGCGTGGGAGTTGTTAGCGTCCCACACCTGTTGGAAAACTGATTTGTAGCAGCGGCGTACCTATATCCCTCGTGTAAGTTTTCTCTACGCCATTTTTACGCCATTTTCGTATAGAGTAGCATAGGAAAACATGAAGTTATATATGGTTGGTTTGTTCCAAAATCCGCTTCAAATCAAGTAATATTCGTATTTATTGAGGATTATTGAGATATAAAATCAGGTAGCGGTCCTCCGATACCTAATTTCATAGCTTTTCTAATCTCCTTTTGTTGCTGATGCAGGAATGTGCATACTCCACTAGGGTATAGTATAGCACAGGAAAAGCCGGTTTTCAATATGATTTCTCCCGGGAAAAGGGCATACTTGTAGCGTTACAATTGATGTGAGACTAAGTGAATAGAAAAAAGCGATTGAGTTTGTTAGAATAAAGTCACCACAACCCAAGTCTAACGAAAGGAACTCAATCGCCATGGTTATAGTAACAGATGTTAAGCAGAAAAACAA
>JBGVGH010000053.1:0-20372 GCA_045121575.1 Faecousia sp. | reverse complement strand
GAAGTCGTCCTACAGTGTGCTGCAGGATGACTTTTTTCATTTCATGCGAAGCGCCGGTTACACCGATGTGGAGCGTGGAGAGCGTGGCAGCACCGAAGAACATCTGACGGTGACACAGTTCAAGGTACAGGCTGAACAGCAACGGCTGGAAGCTGTGACCGGACAAGTAGCACAGGCCGAGCAGAGTTTGGAGGAAACCAAAGCTGCCACAGCGAAACAGAAAAAGAAACTGGAAGCTCTGCAAAAGGAAACCAAGACAGCAAAGACCGTTGCGCTGACGGTGCAGGATATTGAAGCAATGGGCAAGAAAGCCACATTCGGAAACAATGTTGTGCTGACACCGGATGAATGCGACACGCTGAAACACTATGCGGTCAACGGCATTATCGCTAAAGCCGACAATCAGAAGTTGAAGGAGAAACTGGCTTCCGCAGAAAAGACAGTTTCAATCTGGAAGCAGCGGTACGATACGCTGCTTGAAAAATATCAAGAGTTAAAGAAGAAAGCCCAGCCCTATCTGGATGCACTGGAAGTCGCATCCGAAAGGGTTCGGGCTTTTCTTGATGTTGTCCTCAGCAGAGGAAAGGAAACGCAGGAACACAAGCAGTCTGTCCGCCGACGTGGGCATGACATGGAACATTGATGATGGGAGGTAAAGGAAATGAACGCTGTTAATATCGACATGAAAAAGCTGCACCCCTTTGAAGGGCATCCGTATCAAGTGCAAGACAACGAAGAAATGGATACGCTCGTGGAGAGCGTCCAGGCGCAGGGAGTTCTTACTCCGTTGATTGTGCGTCCTAAAGAAAATACAACAGATGAATATGAAATTGTGTCCGGACATCGACGGTTCCGGGCAGCTAAAAAGGCAGGGATGAATGAAGTCCCTGCCTTTATTTATGAGATGGATCGTGATGCAGCTGCTATCGCACTTGTAGACAGCAATCTGCACCGGGAACATCTGCTTCCCAGCGAAAAAGCCTTTGCTTACCGCTTGAAGATGGAAGCCATGAAGCGACAGGGATTTCGGAGCGACCTGACTTCGACACAAGTTGTGGCGAAGTTGCGCAGCGGAGATATTGTCGGGCAAGGAATGAACGAAGGTCGTGAAACCGTTCGCCGCTATATTCGCCTGACTAATCTGATTCCGGAAATTCTCCAGAAGGTGGATGAGGGTCGAATTGCATTTACTCCGGCAGTGGAGCTTTCCTATCTGACACACGAGGAACAGAAGCACCTTGCATCTGAAATGGACTACGCCGATGCTACACCGAATCTTTCGCAGGCACAGAGGATGCGAGAGTTCAGCCGACAGGGGCGACTCAGCGAAGATGTGATCTGCGCCATTATGGGCGAAGAAAAGGCAAACCAGAAAGAAAAACTGAAAATCCCCATGGATCGGATTCGTAAGTTCTTCCCCCGCAGCTATACCACCGCACAGATGGAAACTGAAATTGTAAAGCTCTGCGAGGCTCAGTATCGCCGCCGTCAGCGGAGCAGAGAGGAGCGCTAATGGAAGAAATCAAGGTTGAAATTTTTGATGATTATTGCAAGGAAGTGAGCGCTGACGAGGTATCCGCTCTGCTGAAAAAGGTGGCTGACATTATCGCCGAAGCCAAATCCCAAAGCATTGTCCAGAAAAGCGCATAAGGAAAATGGCATTGCCCGCACATTCGTATATGTGCGGGCAAGTCACTACAATTAAGAAAAAAACGAAAGGAAAGGACGAATATGGCAGCATTTTTAGAGTTGGAGCAGTACATTATGTATCTGCGAAAATCCAGAATGGATACTGATTTTGAAGAAGTGTCGATGGAGGAAACCCTCAGCAGACACAAGAAGATATTGAACGATTTTTGCAAAGCCAGAAAGCTGAATGTGGTAGAGGTGCTGGAGGAAGTTGTCTCCGGCGAATCCTTATCTGCAAGACCGAAAATGCAGCGCCTATTGGAGCTTGTGCGCACAGGACTTTATGCTGGTGTCATCTGTATTGATTTGGAGCGTCTTTCCAGAGGTTCCTCTATGGAAACCGGATATATCATGCAGATCCTTCAGACCAATAACTGCAAGATCATTACACCCGGAAAAACCTACGATTTGCAGAATGACTCCGATGAGCAGTTTACGGATATGAAATTCATGTTCAGCCGTTATGAACTGAAAAGCATCAATACCCGTCTGGTTAGAGGTCGCAATCATTCAGCTTCGGAGGGAAAGTTCATGGGTTCCGTTGCGCCCTATGGCTACCGCATCTACAAGCTCCAGGGCATGAAAGGAAACAGCCTGTGCATTGAACCGGAGGAAGCAAAGATCGTCCGGATGATCTACGATATGTATGGAGAGCAAGGGATTGGCTACAACACCATCGCTTATCAGCTGAACCAGTTAAATATCCCGGCGTTGAACGGTAAATGGGGACAGACCTCTGTTGTGAATATTCTGAACAATGAGGTTTATCTGGGGAAAATCAGATGGCGCAGAGAGCCGGTTAAACGGGTTATCGAAGATGGTATGCTGACAAAGAAGCGGTATACCAATGATAACTACGATCTGTATGATGGTATGCATGAGCCGATCATTACACAGGAAATGTGGGACAAGGTGAAAGAAAAGCAAAAAAGCAAGGGACATCACTCGACCCATGCTACAAAGGAACTGAAAAATCCCTTTGCCACAATCCTTGTATGTGAAAACTGCGGGGCCGTTATGAAACGAAATGTACCCGCTAAAAATCAAAGAACTTCCGCATGGTATCGGTGTCCCACCAGAGGATGCGGATGCAAGCAGATGAAGTGTATTGATGTGGAGAACGCCATTGTTGAGGGAATGCGAGAATGGCTGGCGGCGTACAAAATTCAGATTGAAAGCGGCAAGCCGGTGAACACAGACCAGACCGATACTGCTCTGGATGCCGTTATCGGTCAGTTGGATCAGCTGCGGGCACAGCAGAATAATCTCTGCGAGTATCTGGAAAAAGGCGTTTATACCGTGGAGATGTTTACACGGCGTAATGCGGCAATCCAAAAAGATATTCAAAAGTTGGAGGAAACAAAAGCTGAGCTTATGGAAAAGCAAACGGAACTTAAAGAAATCAACCGGACTGCATTGGAGATCATTCCGACCACGCAAAGCATTTTGGATAATTACGACATTTTGAACCCGGCGCAGAAAAATGCGCTATGGAAGTTGGTTTTGAAAAAAGCCACCATGTATCGAGGTGAAACAAAGGGTGAGCTGAGAGTGAAACTCTATCCGAATTTACCTCGATAACGACTGACGCAATGGGTTGGAAGGACTATATTTTTTCTTCCAGACCGTTTCTCATATCGACTAAAGCCCCCTTCTGTGCTATAATATTTGCATTATGCACAGAAGGGGGTCCTTTTTTCATGGGCGAACAGAAGAGAAAAAAGAATATTAGTGTTGGTCTGTTGGCCCATGTGGATGCGGGCAAGACCACCCTTTCCGAGGCACTGCTGTATTGCTCCGGTGCCAAGCGGACGCTGGGCCGGGTTGACCACCGGGACAGCTTTCTGGACACCCACGACCTGGAGCGGGCGCGGGGCATCACCATTTTCTCCAAGCAGGCCATTTTGTCCACTCCCAGCCATTGTTTCACCCTGGTTGACACCCCCGGCCATGTGGACTTTTCGGCGGAAGCGGAGCGGACAATGCCCATTCTGGACTGTGCGGTGCTGGTCATCAGCGGCAGCGACGGCGTGCAGGCCCACACCGTCACCTTGTGGAAGCTGCTGGAAAAGTACCACATTCCCACCTTCCTGTTCATCAATAAGATGGACCTGCCCGGCACCGACCCGGACAAGCTGATGCAGCAGCTTCAGCGGCAGCTCTCCGCCCACTGCGTTTCTTTCAGTCAGCCGGATGCCATTTGGCAGGAGCAGGCCGCCCTCTGCGACGAAGGGCTGCTGGATGTGTTTCTGGAAACCGGCACGCTGCCAGACCCGGCGGTGCGGCAATTAATTCAGCAGCGGAAACTGCTCCCCTGCTGCTTTGGCTCTGCCCTGCATCTGGAGGGGATTCCGGCGTTACTGGAGGTGCTGGACCGTTTTGCTCCCCAGCCGGACTACCCTGACGAATTTGGGGCCATTGTCCACAAAATTTCCCACGACCCCCAGGGCGTCCGCCTCACCTGGCTGAAAATCACCGGCGGCAGTCTGAAAGTGAAAAGCACTTTGGGCTACACCGCCGGAAAAGAAGAAAAATGTGAAAAAGTGCAGGCCATCCGCCTGTACTCCGGCGATAAATTCACTCTGGCGGAGGAAGTTTCCGGCGGCACGCTCTGCGCCGTGGCCGGTCTTTCCGCCACCTACGCCGGGCAGGGGCTGGGCAATGCCCCCTCCGCGCCCCAGCCCACACTGCGCCCCGTCATGACCTACCGGGTGCAGCCGTCCCTGGACGCCGCGCTGGCCCTTCCCAAGCTGCGGATGCTGGAGCAGGAGGAGCCGGAGCTGAAGCTCATCTGGGATGACCGGCTGAAGCAGATTCATGTTCAAATCATGGGTCGGATGCAGCTGGAGGTGTTCCGGGATTTGGCGCGGCAGCGGTTCGGCATGGAATTGCAGCTTCTGGACCCCCGGATTTTCTATCTGGAAACCATCGAAAATGAGGTAGAGGGCGTGGGGCATTTTGAGCCACTGCGCCACTATGCGGAGGTTCACATTCTGCTCTCTCCCCTGCCGCCGGGCAGCGGTCTGGTGTTCGACACCGTCTGCCCCACCGATGTGCTGGATGTCAATTTTCAGAATCTGATTCTCACCCACATGGCAGAAAAGGCCCACCGGGGTGTGCTCACCGGCGCGCCCATTACGGATATGAAGTTGACGCTGCTCATCGGCAGGGCGCACCTGAAGCACACCGAGGGCGGTGACTTCCGTCAGGCCACCTACCGGGCTATCCGGCAGGGGCTGATGCAGGCAAAATCCCGGCTTCTGGAGCCGTGGTACGCCTTCACCCTCACTTTGCCTTCCGAGCAGATTGGGCGCGCCATCACCGACATCCGGGCCATGGGCGGCGAATTTGACGCGCCCCAACTGGTGGACAGTCTTTCCGAGTTGAAAGGTCTGGTTCCCGCTTCCGAACTGGGGGACTATGCCCAGCAGGTTGCTGCCTACTCCCAGGGTCGGGGGCGGCTGCAAATCTCTCTGCATGGCTATCTTCCCTGCCACAACGCCGACGAAGTCATCGCCCAAACCGGCTATGACCCGGAAAGCGACCTGGAAAACACCCCGGATTCCGTATTCTGCGCCCATGGCAGCGGCTTTACGGTAAAATGGAACCGGGTGCGGGAGTATATGCATCTGGACAGCGGCATCAAGGAGGAAAAAAAGCCGGTGCTGCTGCGGCGGAATTTACAGTTGGATGACCGGGAACTGGAAGCCATTATGGAGCGGGAGTTCGGCCCCATCAAGCGTCCGGCCTGTCCCCCGCCGGAAGCCCGCCCCACCGCCGAAGCGGTCACCCTCCGGCCGCCCCGGCAGCAATACCTCATTGTGGACGGGTACAACATTCTCTACGCCTGGCCGGAATTGGCCGCCCTTGCGTCCGAAGATTTGCAGGCGGCTCGGCGGCGGCTGTGCGACCTGCTTTCCAGCTTCGCAGGATACCGAAAATGCCGAACTGTGGTGGTATTTGACGGCTACAAGGTCAAGGGAAATCCCGGAGAAAAAACCCGTTTTTCCGGCATTGAGGTTGTCTTTACCAAAGAAAATGAAACCGCCGATGCCTATATTGAAGCTCTGGTTGCCCAAATTGGCCTCAATTACAACCTCCGGGTTGCCACTTCCGATGCCATGGTGCAGCTTTCCAGCCTGCGCTCCGGCGTGCTGCGGATTTCCGCCCGGGAGTTGCAGGCGGAGGTGGAAAGCGCCCGCCGGGAGATGGAACAATACTACAAATAAAACCGCAGGAAAGCCCCAATCGGCTCCCCTGCGGTTTTCCATATGAAAATGCATTGCGATTGATCAGTATCCCCATTGCAGGGCGAGGTCTTGACCTCGCCGCTCAGAGGGAAAAGGTTTGTCATTCTGAGGCAGAGGAGTGAGTCGAAGAATCTCTACCTTTCCACATGAGATCCTTCGACTTCGCTACGCTCCGCTCAGGGTGACAACGGGGACTGGTTTTCATTCATCGGCGGGCGACATGTATGCCGCCCCTACAAGATTTACAGAACAATCAACGCTATCCTGCTTTGGATTTAATTGGCTGTGTCTGATGTCACCAGCAGGAAAATGTCCCGCAGGGCATCCAGCTGGGTGTGGGTATAGCAGGGCTGCAGGCCGGGCAGCATCCGGGAAAAGCAGTCCTCCAGCTCATCTTCCAGCAAAATATCCAGCCAGGGCGAATGCTCCGGGACTTTCCGCAGCTCACTCAGGGGTGGAAAGAGAATGCAGGCATGGAAGGCATCCTCCGGCAACTTTAGAAGGCGGGACAGTGCGGCGATATTTGCCCGGCTTTGGGCTGCGGGATTGGGAAAAGGCGTCCCATCCCCCAGATAATTAAAGGAGGTCCAGCTTTCCTCCCCAAGCTCCCCGTGGATAATTCCCTCCTGCTTGCAGCGGGAAATCACGAAGATACCCTTTTCATGGAACAGCACAAAGCAGGGCTTCATCCCCTCCAGCCGGGCGGACTGCCCAGGCCGCACCTCCATAATATGAAAATCGCCGGGAATCAGGCTGCGAAGAACCGCCGGAGTCAGCCCCTCCTCCGGGGCTGACGGGGCTGTCTTGCGCACATTCCCCTCCAGAAATTTTGCCATGGTATCTCCACCTTCCGTATCTGTCTTACATTCAATTATAGCACAATTGTTCTAAAACGCAAGAGGGCTTTTCTTATATTTTCGCCGCTGCATAAATCCAGTCGAACCGGGCATACTGGTGTCAGAAAAATCTTCCTGAGGGGGTGTCAATTCATGGATATTCTGGCGCTGATTCTGTCCATCATCGGGTGTCTTAACTGGGGTCTGGTGGGTATTTTCCAGTTTGACCTGGTGGCCTGGCTGTTTGGCACGGCCACCGTCCTCAGCCGCATCATTTACACATTGGTGGGGCTGGCTGGCATTTGGACAATTTCCTACTTCTTCCGCCGGCCCATGCTGGGCTCTTCCGGTGAGTGACAAAAAGCAGCACGGATTGGCCGTGCTGCTTTTCGTTTTATTAACCTTCGGTCTGGGTTGCCTTGACGCGGATGATGAACTTGTACTGAACACCCTCGCTGTCCTTGGCGTAGATATAAACATACTGGCCGGACACATTGGCAGTGGTGGCAGTTGCAGTCACCTTGACACCGTTTTCGGTCTTGACATAGGTGCAGCACTTGGAGAAATCCTTGCTGGTGCCCCATTCCAGATCCTTCACAATTTCGCCGGTGGTCTTGTTCTTTACCCAAATTTTCAGTTCCTCGCCCACCTTCATGGTGGCATCGCTGGTATCGCCCCACTGGTTGACAATCACATATTCCGTTTCCACGGTCATGTTGCTGACGATGACCTTGCAGGTGGCGGTCAAATCGCCATAGGTGGCGGTGATGGTAACCTTACCATTCTTCACAGCGGTAACAACGCCATCCTTGACGGTGACGATGGCATCATCAGAGCTCTTCCACTCCACATCGGAAGCCTTCAGCTCTCCATTCACGGTGCCGAACAGGTCATAGGTCAGGCCATAGGTGGGGCTGAGGGTGATGTCATTGCTCTTGAGCTTCAGCTCGGTCAGCACGACGGGCAGTTCTACCGTCACATCCACAGGAATGGAATAGTCGCCGTAGGCCACGGTCACGGTGGCGGTGCCGTTGGCAACCGGGGTCACCCGGCCAGTCTGGTCAACCAGGACAATGGCGGGATTGCTGGAAGTGTAGGTGTAAGTAACATTCTCGGTGGTATTCTCCGGCAGGGCGCGCACCTGGAGCATATAGCTGTCGGTGGCAGCGGAGAAGCTGATGGTTCTGGTGTCGTTGTTCAGCAGTTCGATGCCGGTGCAGGGAACATTCAGCACGGGGGGATCGGTGGGCTGGGAAGCCTGGCTGGAACCGGTGGTATCCGGCTCAGGATTGCCCATAAAACGAACTGCAATAAACACACACACCGCGACGATGGCCAACAGCAGCACCGTCACAATAATAATCATGGGCAGATTGGAGGCAGGCTCGTCCTTACCCTTGCCATCCTTGTTGGGCGCAGGCTTCTTGCCGCCGGGCGCAGGCTTGGCGTTGTTGCTGCGGGAGAACTTGCCACCCTTGGGGGCCTGCTCCTCCACCACAGGCTCTGCTGCAGGCTTTGCTGCATCGGATCTTGCGGTGCCGCAGATGGGGCACTGAGTCGCAGTTTCCGAGTAAGAAGAGCCACAGACATCACAAATAATCTTACTCATTTTTTACCCTCCATTTCGATGTGCGTGGCACATCATGTTTTTGGAATATTATAACAGTTCTTTCCAAAGAAAACAACTGGTAAAAACAAAAAATTATGAAAAATTGAAATCCATATTTTGACATTTTTCCAAACCTTCGCCCCACATCTTGTGTGCAAACTCCATTTTTCGAGAAATCGGGGTGATTCCGGCCAGAAAGCTGTTGCATTTTTTCCGGATTTATTTTATCATATAAGATAACACAAAGGAAAGGAGGCGGTGGATTTGTCCATGCCGCGAAAAATATCCCCCATGCTGGATGGCTTTCTGCTGGGCGAGGCCTGCTTCTGCCACGAAGCGGTGCAGTGTTTCCCCGCCATTGAGCGACGCTCCGGCGACAAATACATCGTCAAGGTGATTTCCGTTCCCCTTTCCCGGGTGCAGATGGATGCGCTGCTTCTGACCGGTGCGTTTACCAGCAAGCAGGCGGCAAACAACTATTTCAAAGAGGAGGCCCGGGAGCTTCTTCAGGAGGCCAAGACTCTGCGCCACCTGACCACCATCGGCGGCTTCATCGACTATGACTGCTTCCAGGTTGTCCCCGGCGTGGATGATTACGGATTTGAAGTTTACCTGCTCAGCCCGTACCGCACCTCTTTGCAGGAGATTTTTGAAAATGAGGGGCTGACCCATCAGGGCATTATGAATCTGGCACTGGATATGGCAAACGCTCTGTCTGCCTGCCGTAACGCCGGCTTTCTGTATCTCAACCTGAAGCCCTCCAATGTGTTCCGCACCGAGCGGGGCTTCCGCATCGGAGATTTGGGCTTTGTCACCATGTCCGGGCCCAACCAGCCCCGGCTGCCCGACCAGTACCGCGGCGCGCACACGCCCCCGGAACTTCTGGCCGACCCCACCGCCGTCAACGAAACGGGAGATGTTTACCAGCTGGGACTGCTGCTGTATCAGGCGTACAACGGCGGCGTGCTGCCCGGAAAGAGCGATTTGGTGGGCGCGCTTTACGCCCCGCCCCGGTATGCCGACTATGAGATGGCGGAAATCATTCTCCGGGCCTGCGCCCCAGACCCCTCCGTCCGCTATATGGACCCGGGTGAGATGGCGGAGGCGCTGGTGCAGTATGCCCAGCGCAACGGCGTGCCCGACGGCCCGGTTATTCCGCCTGTTCTGAAAAATACCTCTGAAGAATCCGGTTCGGAAGCCCTTTCCCCCGACGAAACCGCTCCCAGCGAGGAAAACACCTCCGATTTACAGGGTGCTGCTGTGACGGCAGAAACCTCCCACATTCTCTCCCGGGCAGATGCCCTGATTGACCATCCTGTCCCCGCCCCGCCTGCGGCACCCAAATCCGTCTCCAAGCCAAAGGCGGAACCCCCCCGCCGCCCGGCGCAATCCAGTCCAAAGAAAATGAAAGCGGCCTCCCCGCCCCCCAAAAAGCGCACCGCTTCCCAGCCGAAACGGCGTCGCAGGCGCCGTCCCCTTTCCCCTGCGGCCCGGCGCCGTGTGGGGTATTGGGTCATTGGACTGCTGGTGGCCATTTTGCTGATTGAACTGTGCGTGGGCATCTGGATTTCCAACCGCCGCAGCCACAGCCACGATGTGGATAATCTGTCCATCACCGGTACATCTGACAGCATTTCCGTTACAATCTCCACGGATGCTGAGGACCAGCTTCTCTGGGTTTTGTGTACGGACGGTTTTGGAAACACCCAACGCAGCAGCGTTACAGACGGTACCGCCCTCTTCGAGAATCTTCAGCCGGGCACCTACTATCGTATCACGGTAGAAACAGACAAGGGCCACACCCTCACCGGAACCACCAGCGCCAGCTTCACCACAGCCAGACGCCGCCAGGTTCTTCGGTTTGATGCCGCAGCCGGAACGGCAAGCGGTTCCGTTTTGCTCAGCATCACCACGGCGGACGGTTACGACGGCCCCTGGGTCATTGCTTACAGCGCCCCGGGCGCAGAAGGAAAAACCGTCACCTTCACCGGGAAAAGCACCACCATCCGAAATCTGACACCCGGCAGCACCTACAGCTTCACCCTCTCCGCAGCGGACGGGCAGCAGCTTGCAGGTCAAACCGTCCTTTCTTTCCCCGTTTCATAGTCAAATCATTAACGCTGCACCCCCGCGTGCAGCGTTTTCTTCCAAATCATCAACAGGAGCAACCCTATGATTGCAGTATTAAAATCCGGCACCACCGATGCCCAGGCCGCCCATCTAGTAGAATGGCTGGAGAGTCTGGGGCTGGAAATTCATAAATACGCGGCAAATACCGGCACCGTGCTGGGCATCATCGGCGACCTGAGCCGGGTGGATGTTCCCCTGCTTCAATCCATGTCCATCGTGGAATCCGTCAAGCGGGTTTCCGACCCCTTTAAGCAGGCAAACCGGAAATTTCACCCCCAGGATACGGTGGTAAACTGCGGCGGCGTCCTGCTGGGCGGCGGGCATTTTGCCGTGATTGCCGGCCCATGCAGCGTGGAATCGGAAGAACAGATTATCACCGTCGCCCAGGCTGTGAAGGAAAGCGGCGCCCACATTCTCCGGGGCGGCGCGTTCAAGCCCCGCACCTCGCCCTACGCGTTTCAGGGACTGCAGGAGGATGGCATCCGCCTGCTGCTGGAAGCGAAAAAGGCCACCGGGCTTCCCATCATCACCGAAATCATGTCCGCTTCCACTCTGGATTTGTTCCGGGATGTGGACATCATTCAGGTTGGTGCCCGGAATATGCAGAATTTTGACCTGCTGCGGGAGCTGGGCAGAAGTAAAAAGCCGATTCTGCTCAAGCGAGGGCTTGCAAGCACCCTGCAGGAGCTGCTGATGAGTGCGGAATACATCATGAGCGAAGGCAACGAAAACATCATTCTCTGCGAGCGGGGTATCCGCACCTTTGAAACTGCCACCCGCAACACGCTGGATTTGTCGGCAGTTCCCATGCTCCACCAGCTCTCCCACCTGCCTGTGGTGGTGGATCCCAGCCACGGAACCGGACAGGCCGAGCTGGTTCCCGCCATGGCTCTGGCGGCGGTGGCGAGCGGCTGTGACGGCGTGATGCTGGAAGTTCACAACGACCCCGCCCACGCCCTGTGCGACGGTGCCCAATCCCTGACCCCGGCGCAGTTTGACGAACTGAACCGGAAAATGCTTCAAATCCGCCAAATCATCCAATAAAACCGGGAGAATGCCCATGAAAACTGTTTCCGTATCCGCCACAACCCAATATGATGTGAAAATCGGTGCAGGCCTGCTGGCTGCTCTGGGTCAGGAAGCCAAAGCGGTCACAGCCGGAACCTCCGCCGTCATTGTCAGCGACAGCCATGTGTGGCCGCTGTGGGGCGCACAGGCGGAAGCCAGTTTGCAGCGCAGCGGTTTTTCCGTATTTTCCTTCGTGATAATCGCTGGAGAATCCAGCAAAAATGCAGAAAATTACATAAAACTCCTCAATTTCCTGGCAGAGTGCCACATCACACGCAGCGACTTTCTGGTGGCGCTGGGAGGCGGCGTTGTAGGCGATTTATGCGGCTTTGCCGCCGCCACCTTCCTGCGGGGCATGGACTATATCCAGATTCCCACCACGCTCCTTGCCATGGTGGATTCCTCCGTGGGCGGGAAAACCGCCATTGATTTGCCGGCAGGGAAAAATCTGGCCGGTGCCTTTCACCAGCCCCGGCTGGTTCTTTGCGACACGGCCCTGCTTGCCACCCTGCCGGAAGCGGTTTTTCTGGACGGCTGCGGCGAAGTCATCAAATATGCCGTTGCCTTTGACCCGGCACTTTTTGACCATTTGATGGAAAAAGGCATTGCCTTTGACCGGGAAGCGGTAATCACCCGTTGCGTGGAGCTGAAAAAGAGCGTGGTGGAAGCAGACGAATTTGACCGGGGTACCCGGCGGGTGCTCAATCTGGGCCACACTTTCGCTCACAGCATTGAAAAAGAGAGTCATTACACCCTTTCCCACGGCTCAGCCGTTGCCATGGGTATCTGCATGGCTGCCCGCTTCGCCTGTGCCCGGCAGGTGTGCAGCGCCGACACGGCAAAGGCCATCTGCGCTCTGGTGGCACGCTTTGGCCTGCCCACCCAGCCGCCCTATTCTGCCGAAGCGTTGGCTTTCCACGCCCTGTCTGACAAAAAGCGGGCAGGCAATTGCATCACCCTGGTTCTTCCCGCAACCGTTGGTTGCTGCCAGCTTCTGGACATTCCCGTTTCTCAGCTGAAAGACTGCATGGAGGTATCATTATGGATGTAACCATTTTCCCCCAGCAACTCAGCGGCACCGTCAAAGCAGTTCCTTCCAAATCTCAGGCCCACCGGCTGCTGCTCTGCGCTGCGCTGGCAGATGTCCCAACCCGCATTGAGATTTCAACAATTTGTGATGATTTATTAGCAACTATCGGTTGCATTTCCGGTTTTGGAGCAGAAATCGAGCGCGAGTACGGCGTTGCCGAAACCATTACTCCTCTGCGTTCTGTACCCCACAGTGCTACGCTCAACTGCGGCGAAAGCGGCGCTACCCTCCGCTTTTTCCTGCCGTTGGCCGGTGCTCTCGGGGTGGAAACTCTGTTTTTGTTGGAAGGACGGCTTCCCTACCGGCCCCTGTCTCCGCTGTGGGAAGAAATGGAGCGCAAGGGCTGCCGTCTGTCCTGGGTCAACCGTGCCCAGCTTCAGCAGGAGCTGGAAGCACAGGGGCAGAAGCTGCCCCGCGCCGTCACTGCCGGCCTGCGGCTCACCGGCAAGCTCCGCCCCGGGCATTACCGCATCGACGGCGGCGTATCCAGCCAGTTCATTTCCGGCCTGCTCATGGCGCTTCCCCTGCTGGAGGGCGACAGCCATCTTGAGCTGATGGGAAAAGTGGAGTCCCTGCCCTACATTCATATGACGATGGAATGCCTTCAGAATTTCGGTGTCATGTGGCAGGACTTCCACATCTCCGGGCCGCAAGTCTTCAAAAGCCCCGGCTGCGTAACCGTGGAGGGAGATTGGAGCAACGCCGCTTTCTGGCTTGCCGCCCAGGCACTGGGAAATCCGGTTTCCGTCACCGGCCTGAGCGGCGATTCCATGCAGGGCGACCGTAAAATCATCGAGCTGCTCCCCCAACTGCAACAGGAAAGGGCCATTATCTCCGCTGCTGACATTCCGGATTTGATTCCCATTCTGGCGGTGGTTGCCGCCGCAAATCACGGTGCAGTATTTACCGATGTGCGCCGCCTCCGGCTGAAAGAAAGTGACCGGGTGGAGGCCATCGTTTCTATGCTATGCGCTTTGGGCGGGCGGGCAGCAGCCGATGAAAACACGCTGACCGTATTCCCCGCCCAGCTCTCCGGCGGCACGGTAGATTCCAAAAACGACCACCGCATTGCCATGGCTGCCGCCATCGCCTCCACCCTCTGCCGGGAAAATGTCACCATTTTGAACGCCGACTGCGTGCGTAAATCTTACCCCGGCTTCTGGAAGGAATTCACCCGGTTAGGAGGGAAAATATGAGCTCTGTTTTTGGAGAAAATTTGAAATTATCCATTTTCGGTCAGTCCCACGGCCCTGCCATCGGCATGACCCTGGATGGCATTCCCGCCGGAAATCCGGTGGATTTGGATGGGCTGAACGCCTTTCTTTCCCGGCGTGCGCCGGGCAAATCCCCCCTCGCCACCGGGCGCAAGGAAGCCGACCGGCCGGAATTTCTCTCCGGCCTTGTGGGCGGCTTCACCTGCGGCGCGCCCATCACCGCGGTGATTTACAATCAGGATGCCCGCCCGGCCGACTACTCGCCCAACCGGGACATTCCCCGCCCGGGCCACGCGGATTTCACCGCCCAGATGAAATACGGCGGCTATCAGGACGCCTCCGGCGGCGGTCATTTTTCCGGGCGGCTGACGGCTCCCCTTTGCATCGCAGGTGGATTGTGCAAACAGTGGCTGAAAAAAATGGGCATCCAAATCGGCGCCCACATCAGTCAAATCGGCTCTGTGACGGATGTTCCCTTCAACCCCACGCAACCAGAAATTGGAATGATAGGTTCTGATTTTCCCGTGTTGCAACCGTCAGTTGCTAAGAAAATGCAGTTAGAAATCCAAAGTGCAAAAGAAGCGGGCGACAGTGTCGGCGGCAGCGTTACCTGTGCCGTGACGGGTCTGCCTGCCGGAATTGGCGAGCCGATGTTTGGCGGCATTGAAAACCGGATTGCCCAAATTGTCTACGGCATTCCCGCCGTGAAAGCAGTTTCCTTCGGCGCAGGCGCAGCCTTTGCCTCCATGCGGGGCAGTGAAGCCAACGACGCTTTTATTATCGATGACGGGAAAATCAAAACCGCCACCAATTTCTGCGGCGGCATTCTCGGCGGCATCAGCACCGGAATGCCTATCTTGTTCACCGTCACCTTCAAGCCCACCCCCTCCATCGCCCTGCCCCAGTCCTCCGTTTCCATGTGCAGCATGACCCCGGCTGCATTGGAAATCAAGGGCCGTCACGACCCCTGCATCGTTCCCCGGGCCGTGCCTGTGGTGGAAGCGGCGGCAGCGGTTGCAATTTATGATTTGATTTTGGGCCATCATCCCACGGAATCGAGGAAATAAGTTATGGACATTACCCAACTGCGTCAGCAAATCGACCAGATTGACGACCAGCTTTTACCGCTCTTTGCCCAGCGGATGGCGGTTTCCGCCCAAATTGCGGACTACAAAAAGGAACACGACCTCCCCATCTATGTTCCCGCCCGGGAGCGGGAAAAGCTGCAGGATGTGGGGACAAAAGCCGGGCCGGAGCTGGCCGGCCACGCCCTGGTACTGTACAGCCTGCTGTTTGAGCTGAGCCGCAGCTATCAAAGCCAGCTGCAGGCCGCCCAATCGCCGCTGTATCAGCGCATCGCCGATGCCATCGCCCACACGCCCAAGCTGCCGCCCCAGCAATCTGCCCTGGCCTGCTGCGGGCAGGAAAACGCCGCCATGGTGCGCTCCTGCCAGCGGATTTTCAAAGACCCCTGCCTTTTGTTTTTCAATTCCGCTGACGCGGTTTTTTCCGCCCTGGAACAGGGAATGTGCCGCTACGGTGTCCTTCCTCTGGAAAACGTCGCATCCAGCGCCGTCAAGTCCATCTATGAGCAGCTGTCGGCACACGGCTGCACCATCGTCCGTGCCTTTTCCGTGCCGGACGAAGGCAGGTTCATCTGCGTCAGCAAAGATTTGGAAATCTATCCCGGTGCGGACAGAACCAGCCTGATGATGGTGCTCCCCAACCAGCCCGGCGCGCTGTACCGGGTGCTGGCCCGGCTTTATGTGCTGGGCATCAATGTGACCCGGCTGGAATCCCAGCCCGGAAAGCGGGGGGACTATACCTTTTATTTTGATTTGGAAACCTCCATCTATTCCGATGAGTTTGTCCGTCTGATGTGCGAGCTGGACGACCTTTGCGGAGAATTTGCTTATCTCGGCAGCTACTGCGAGGTGGTTTGATGAAGTGCGGACTGCTGGGGCAAACGCTGAGACACAGCTACTCCCCCGCCATTCACCGCTGTTTGGGCGATGATTCCTACGCCCTGTTTGAAAAAGAGCCCCAGGAACTGGAAAATTTCCTGCGCCACGGCGATTTTGACGGGCTGAATGTGACCATTCCTTATAAAAAAGCGGTCATCCCCTATTTGGACGAACTGACAGACACTGCCTGCAAGCTGGGGGCGGTGAACACCATCGTGCGCCGGAAGGACGGCAGCCTGCTGGGGCATAATTCCGATTATTTCGGCTTTCAATATCTGCTGCGGCAAACCGGGCTGTCCGTTCAGGGCAAAAAATGTCTGGTGCTGGGCAGCGGCGGTGCCTCCGCCACGGTGTGCGCCGTTCTGCGGGAGCAGGGAGCAGACACGGTGGTGATTTCCCGCAGCGGCGAAAACAATTACGAAAATCTCGCCCTGCACCGGGACGCGCGGCTGCTTGTCAACACCACGCCCCTGGGGATGTACCCCCACAACGGGGTGTCCCCCGTTTCTCTTTCTCAGCTGCCGCAGCTGGAGGGTGTGCTGGATCTCATTTACAACCCCGCCCGGACCGCGCTGCTGCTGGAAGCGCAAGCGCGGGGGCTGGTGGCGGAAAACGGCCTTTCCATGCTGGTGGCGCAGGCAAAGGAAAGCGCTGAATATTTTCAAAACCATCCCATTTCTGATGAAAAAATCCGGGAAATTCACCATAATTTGAAGAATCAGGCGGAAAACATCATCCTCATCGGCATGCCCGGCTGTGGAAAATCCACCGTTGCCGCCGCCCTGGCCCATGCCACCGGACGCGCGTTACTCGACACGGATGCGGAAATCGAAAAAGCCGCCGGAACATCCATTCCCACTTTGTTCGCAGAGCAAGGCGAAGCGGCCTTTCGGCAGTTGGAAACAGAAGTCCTCGCCCGGTTT
This sequence comes from Faecousia sp., assembly GCA_045121575.1. Classification (GTDB taxonomy): domain Bacteria; phylum Bacillota; class Clostridia; order Oscillospirales; family Oscillospiraceae; genus Faecousia. The sequence goes on along the minus strand of JBGVGH010000053.1, from coordinate 3,599 downwards.
GGAAAAGAATCCGGCCTCATCATCGCCACCGGCGGCGGCTGTGTCACCCAGGCGCGCAACCTTCCCCTGCTGCGGCAAAACGGCACCCTGTTCTGGCTTCAAAGGGATCTTTCCGCACTGCCTGTCCAGGGCCGTCCCCTGTCCCAAAGTCAAAACCTTGCTCAGATGTACCGGCAGCGCAGGCCGCTTTACCAGGCCTTTGCCGACCATTCCGTTGACAACAACGGCACCGTAGCCCATACCGTTTCCCAAATTCTGACCATTCTGGAGGAACGCCCATGAAAATTCTTGTACTCAACGGCCCCAACATCAATCTGCTGGGCATCCGGGAGCCGGATGTCTACGGTCACGAATCCTTCGGCAATCTGCTCACCATGCTCAGCGCCACCGCCAAAGAGCTGGGAGTGGAAATTTCCCAGTACCAGTCCAATCACGAGGGGGCGCTGGTGGACAAAATCCAGCAGGCGCCCGGGCTTTACGATGCCATCGTCATCAATCCCGCCGCCTATACTCATACCAGCATTGCCATTCTGGACGCGCTGAAAGCCGTGGGGCTGCCCGCCGTGGAGGTGCATATTTCCGATGTATCCCGCCGGGAGGATTTCCGGCAGGTATCTTATCCGGGGATGTACTGCGAAAAAACCATCACCGGTCAGGGTATCGACGGCTACCGGCAGGCGGTTTTGTATTTAAAGGAGAAGTATGGCAAATAAATCATGGCGCGTATCGCTTCTGATACGCGCCATTTGATTTGCCGCCGGGGCGGATTTGTTTCATTTTTTCCGAAAAGCCACCAGCTTGCTGGAAAGATAGTTGAGTATCACCACCAGTATGCTCACCAGCAGCTTCATCCAGTTCCCGTTCCAGCCCAGGAAATCCACCGTCACCGCCAGAATCCCCGTTTCCAGTGCGCCGGAACCAAGGCGGCAGGTGACGAATTTGGTCAGCTCCGGCAGGACGGTTTTGGCCGACCAGTCGTGACTATTAAACACCCAGGGCTTATTGGTCAGGAAGGCGAAGGCCACCGAAACCGCCCAGGCGATGATATTGCTGAGCACCGAGGACAGCCCCAGCCAGTTGTAACAGGGCAGATAAACCACATAGTTTACCACCGTGGTCAGCCCACCGAAAAAGAGATATACCACAATATCCCAATGCTTTTTCATCAGTTCAATGATTTTCTTCATGTGCTTCCTCCTGCGTTTGCCTTACTATATCACAGTATTTTTTCCAATACAAGGCGGGTTTGAAAAAAAGCACATTTTCTCAAAAACATTATACCCAGGAAAATTACTTTGATATCGTAAAAAAGGTGCCATCCGGGCATGGATGGCACCTTTGGAATATTGGGTTATCCGGCTGCGGGGAGGTTTTCTTTTTCATAGAACACCAGCGTTCCGGCAAAATAGGCTTCCACATCTTCCTCCACCAGCACAACAATGCCGCTGGGCAGAATGTAGCTGCCGTTGACAGACACCCGATTGACCCGGTTGGTGATGGCGATATCTTCCCGCAAATCCAGATAATAGCCGCACCCCAAACAATAGGCCCGATAGTCGACAACCTCAGACAAAGTGACTGCATGCGCGCGTGTTGTTTGCGCTCCGCAGCAACAGGTTCCAATGTGGGAATTGTGATTGTAGTATGTCCATTGCTCAAAAGTATGTTCGTGGGCAATATTTATGGAAATGGTACCGCTTTGGGTTGTGCTTGCGTACGCCGTTCTCAGATAATACCTTCCGGCTGACAGGTTTGCAATATAGGTATAGCTGCCAGCGGAAGATTCCGATAATGTCATGGATGTGAGGTTCATATTGGCATTATACAATCTGTTGTCCAAAGTTTTGTCAGATGCAATTGTAATTGCATATTGACCGGCATCGGTCACATTCAGTTCGTACATTCCGTATTTCTTCACGATTAACCCACTGCTATTGATTATCCTGGAAATGGGCAGGTCATCCATGGTGGCGGACAGGGTGTAAGAAGCATTGGTTCTTGGGCGGTAATAGCGCACTTCATCAGCGCGATCCTCTCCTGTTGTGTATGGGCACTCATCGCCTTTATGTTCAAACAGAGGATCTGCTCCCCATTTCGAGCGTACAATGACAGTATTGGCATCCCCGCAAACCCCGTTGGCAGCTTCTCCTGAAAAGCCCACAACAATACCGGAATGAATATTCTGATACGCTTCCTGCGCATCCAAGTCAAAATAACATATTATATCGCCTATCCGGGGGGTCTCCACTTCCTGATAGCTCATATCCGCAGCATGGTAATACACATTGGGCAAGTCAAGCCATACATCATTTGTAGCAACATTCTGACTATACCAGGCATAGGAATGGCAATTATACGAGGATGTTGCTTCGGAGATATATTCCGCATTCGGATATGCCGAGGAATAATAGTTTTTTTATCTTTTGTATCCTTCAGGAAGTTCATCAAGAAAAGTTAATGTATAATAATTATTACCTGTTAATGTAAAATCAGAAGCATCCGTACCATTGGGGGTAAATATAAGCCCCGTTTGGGCACGAAATCTTAATCTAAATGACACTGTATTCCCATTCTCATCAACATAATAGAAGAGGGTACTTATCCCCTCGATTCCATCCCCAGTTGCACATATTGAAATTTCAGAGCCGGAACCCCAATCTTCGTCGGACATCGATTCGAATGCAGAAGTTCGAAGCGTCAAATTAAAGCATAACAGGCAAAACAGCAGAATAGAAATAATCTTCTTTTTCTTCGTCATGGTTTATTCACTCCTTTTAGGTGCGATACTGCGGCATAATCCAATTTTTCCGGACTTACCAAGTAAAGTGTTTGTTCCTCCCAATGCAGGACGGTCTGCCCTTTTGTATTCACCTGCAAAGTAAGACTTTTGTCGTCCGAAAGGGTCAAGTTGACATAGATACTCATAGGATTGACAACATCTGCTACGGTAAAATCTACCTTTTCTGGGTCTCCTGTGAATATGGTGTCCTGCAAATGCAATGCAACATACGAAGCAATCTCATCTACCTCACGCGTCTCCAGCCTGTAGGACCAATGACTGGCGTATACGGAGATACTTTCGATATCAGCAGTGTCCACAATTTGAGAAAATGCAATCGTTCTCCGTTCGGGTTCTGTTTCAGACGGCTTTGTTTCCGGGTTCGGCGTGCAGCCGGAAGCAAAGAGGCTCAAGAGAACCACCCCCAGCACCAAAAACAGCTTCATGTCTTTCCGTTTCATCAAAAGTCAGCACCTCCTTAAAAATTTCGGGTCAAAAAGACCGAAAAGCTCCCTTCAGGCTTACCTAAAGAGAGCTTTTGTGTGTTTGTTTATCCTTAGGTAATTTCAAAAAATTATCAAGGCATCAATTGGTCAAAGAAATCATATCATAAAGAAGGCGCTCTGTCAAGATTTCATGCCGCCCCGTGTAGCCCTCCTGTAAGACAGGTTTGGAAAAATGTTCATTTGTCAATGATGTGAGACCGTAAAAAAGAGAAAGAGTTCGGTCTTAGGAGAACGGTTTTGCTGACGGAGGGAGGGCGTAGCCCGACCGGAGTCAGCAAAACCGGGCGGATTCCAACTCCTGCCGCTTCTGAATC
>JBGVGH010000052.1:0-21733 GCA_045121575.1 Faecousia sp. | reverse complement strand
CAATGTGATGAAAAATATGTCCGTGGACTGCGACTGCTGCGCCGAGGCGGAGGACCCCTGTATGCAGGACATCGGCATTCTGGTTTCTACCGACCCCATTGCCATTGACCAGGCCTGCATCGATTTGGTGTATGCCTCCGATGACCCCGGCCGGGCGCACCTGCTGGAGCGTATCAACAGCCGCAACGGCCTGCATACCATAGAAGCTGCCGCCGCTTTGGGCTACGGCAGCAGGGAATACCAATTGGTGGAAGTGGAATAAAAACAGAATGGAGAAAAGCCGTGGACGGTTTGTTCACGGCTTTTTTACATTTTTCATGGCGAAAGAAGAATTGAAAACTCGAGGCGTTTTGGATATAATTGGGAGAAAAGTTTCGTTTCGGTTTAGAAAAGCGTCGTATGCTGTTTCTATGAGGAAAGCCATACGCGGCTATGGCAGGCAATTCACTTTTACAGAGAGCAGGAGATTGTATGAAAACATATCGTGCAGGTATGGATATTGGTTCCACCACCGTCAAGCTGGTGGTGCTGGATGAAAATGACCAAATCATTTATGGACAGTACCGCCGCCATCACGCGGAAATTCAGGGCACTTTGGCGCAGCTTCTGCGGGAGGCGCAGGAGCGCCTGGGGCCCTGCACCCTGCGTCCGCAGGTCACCGGCTCCGGCTCCATCAATCTGGGCAAGGCCATGAACATCGGCTTCGTGCAGGAGGTGGTGGCGGTAGCCGCCGCGCTGCAAAAGGTGGCACCCCAGACGGATGTAGCCATTGAGCTGGGGGGCGAGGATGCCAAAATCATTTATTTCACCGGCGGTCTGGAGGAACGGATGAACGGCGTCTGTGCCGGTGGCACCGGGTCGTTTATCGACCAGATGGCAAGCCTGCTGCAAACGGATGCTGCCGGACTGAACCGGGAAGCGGCTGCTTTCCGGCAGATTTACCCCATTGCGGCCCGGTGCGGCGTGTTTGCCAAGACGGACATCCAGCCGCTGATTAACGAGGGCGCTACAAAGGCAGATTTGGCCGCCTCCATTTTTCAGGCGGTGGTGAACCAGACCGTGTCGGGCCTGGCCTGCGGCAAGCCCATCCGGGGCAAGGTGGCCTTCCTGGGCGGGCCGCTGCACTTTTTGCCGGAGCTGAAGAAGGCATTTGTCCGCACCCTGAAGCTGACCCCGGAAACCACGGTGGACCCGGAAAATTCCCACCTGTTTGCGGCCATGGGTGCCGCGCTGGAAAGCGGGAACGCCCCGGCGGTGGAGATTTCGGAGCTGGTTTCCCGGCTGGAGCGGGGCGTGACCATGGACTTTGAGCTGAAGCGGCTGGAGCCCCTGTTCCGGAACGAGGGGGAATTTGACGCTTTCCGCCGCCGCCATTCCCAGGCCCGGGTGAAGCGGGGAGAGCTGGCAAGCTACAAGGGCCCATGCTATCTGGGCATTGACGCCGGCTCCACCACCACCAAGGTGGCGCTGATTGGCAGCGACGGACAGCTGCTGTTTTCCTATTACAGAAGCAATCAGGGCAATCCCATTCAGACCGCCATGGATGCTATGGCATCGCTGGGGGAGCAGCTGCCCCCGGAAGCCCACATCGCCTATTCCTGCTCCACAGGCTATGGAGAAGCGCTGCTCAAATCCGCCTTTTCTCTGGATGAGGGAGAGGTAGAAACAGTGGCCCACTGCACAGCCGCCTCCTTCTTTGAGCCGGAGGTTGACTGCGTGCTGGACATCGGCGGACAGGACATGAAGTGCATCAAGCTGCGCAGCGGCTGCGTGGATACGGTGCTGCTGAATGAGGCCTGCTCCTCCGGCTGCGGCTCGTTTATTGAAAATTTTGCCAATTCTCTGGGCTATACGGCCCAGGACTTTGCCGCGGAAGCGCTGTATGCCAAAAATCCCATCGATTTGGGTACCCGCTGCACCGTGTTTATGAATTCCAATGTGAAGCAGGCACAGAAAGAGGGGGCGCCGGTTTCGGATATTTCTGCGGGCCTTGCCTATTCCGTCATTAAAAATGCGTTGTACAAGGTCATTAAGCTGGCGGACGCTTCGGAGCTGGGCCGCCACATCGTGGTGCAGGGCGGTACTTTCTACAACCAGGCGGTGCTGCGGGCCTTTGAGCGGATTGCCGGGGTGGAGGCCACCTGCCCGGATATTGCGGGCATTATGGGTGCCTTCGGCGCGGCGCTGATTGCCCGGGCGCGCTGCCAGGGAAAACCGAGCCGGATGCTTTCCCTGGAGGAAATCGGAAAGCTGACCTACACCACCAGAACCACCCGCTGCGGCGGCTGCTCCAACCACTGCATCCTCACGGTGAACACTTTCCCCAACGGAAAGCGGCACATCACCGGCAACCGCTGCGAAAAGGGCCTGGGCGGGGAGGGCGCTGCCCAAAAGGGCGAGAACCTGGTGGCCTACAAGCGGGAGCGGATGTTTGCCTATCCGCCCCTGGAAAATCCGCCCCGGGGAGAAATCGGCATTCCCCGGGTGCTGAATATGTATGAAAATTACCCGTTCTGGGCTACTTTCTTTGAAAAACTAGGTTTCCGGGTGGTGCTTTCCCCCTTTTCCAACCGGAAAATTTATGAGCTGGGCATGGAATCCATCCCCTCGGAATCGGAGTGCTACCCCGCCAAGCTGGCCCACGGCCATGTGCAGTGGCTGGTGGAGCAGGGGGTCAAAACCATTTTCCATCCCTGCGTGTTTTACGAGCATCAGGAATCGGACACCGCCCAAAACCACTTTAACTGTCCCATTGTGGTGTCCTATGCGGAAAACCTGAAAAACAATGTGGAAGCGGTGGCCGACGGGCAGGTGCGCTATATCCGCCCCTTTATCGCCTTCACCGACGAAAAGACCGCCGCCGACCGGCTGGTGCGTCTTTGCGCCGAGGAATGGAGCATCGGGGAAGGGGAGGTGCGTCAGGCGGTGCACTGCGCCTGGGCAGAACAGCAGAAGGCCAAGGCGGACATCCGTGAAAAGGGCGCGGCCCTTTTGAAGAAGATGGAGCAAAACGGGGAGACCGGCGTGGTTTTGGCCGGGCGGCCTTATCACATCGACCCGGAAATCAACCACGGCATTCCGGAGCTGATTGCCTCCTACGGCCTGCATGTGTTTACGGAGGACAGCCTGCCGCCGGTGGAGAACCCCAACCGTCCGCTGCGGGTGCTGGACCAGTGGGTGTATCACTCCCGGCTCTATAATGCGGCGGAATTTGTCGGCCGGCGGGAGGATTTGGAGCTGGTGCAGCTCAATTCCTTCGGCTGCGGCCTGGACGCGGTGACCACCGACCAGGTGTGCGAAATTCTGGAAAAAGCGGGAAAGCTCTACACCGTGCTGAAAATTGACGAGGTGAACAATCTGGGTGCCGTCCGCATCCGTATCCGCAGCCTGATTGCCGCCATGAATATGCGGCGGGCGCAGGGGGTCCGGGCGGAGGAGCAGCCCGGCGGCTATCACCGGGCGGAGTTTACCAAAGAGATGTTCCGGGAGGGCTATACCATTCTGGCTCCTCAGATGAGCCCCATTCATTTTAACATTCTCCAGCCTGTTTTCAGAAAATACGGTTTCAACATGGAGGTGCTGGACAATGACAACCGCACCGCCATCGATACCGGGCTCAAATATGTGAATAACGATGCCTGCTTCCCCTCCATCACCGTGGTGGGGCAGATTATGGAGGCGGTGCTGTCCGGGCGGTATGACACGAACCGGCGGGCCATCATCATGACCCAGACCGGCGGCTGCTGCCGGGCCAGCAATTATGTGGGCTTTATCCGCCGGGCGCTGAGCAAGGCAGGGCTGGCGCATATCCCGGTCATCTCCCTCAGTGCCCAGGGGCTGGAGAAAAACAGCGGCTTCAAGCTCCCGCTCAAGCTGCTGCTGCAGGCGGCCCGGGGAATCGTCTACGGCGATTTGTTTATGCGCTGTTTGTACCGGGTGCGGCCCTATGAGGCAGAGCCCGGCTCTGCCAATGCCCTGCATGAAAAGTGGCAGGCCATCGCCATCGATTCTCTGGTGAACAAAAAGAGCCGCTGGTCTTACCGGCAGGTGTGCCGCGGAATTGTGGAGGCCTTTGACAATCTTCCCATTCAGGAGGGGCTGCGCAAGCCCCGGGTGGGCATCGTGGGAGAAATTCTGGTCAAATATATGCCCCTGGCCAACAACCACCTGGTGGAGCTGCTGGAAAAGGAGGGGGCAGAGGCGGTGGTGCCGGATTTGATGGATTTCATGAACTACTCCTTATATAATGGTGTGTACAAGCGGGAATTTTTGGGGGCAAAGTCCGATGCTGTATCCAAAATCGGCATCTGGGCCATCCGCCGGCTGCGCAGCCCGGCGCTGAACGCGCTGGAAAAAAGCCGCCGTTTTGAAGCGCCCATGCGAATCGAACAGGTGGCACAGCTGGCAAAACCCTTCCTGTCCATCGGCAACCAGTACGGCGAGGGGTGGTTCCTCACCGGCGAAATGGCAGAGCTGCTGACAAGCGGAGTGCCCAACATCGTGTGCATCCAGCCCTTTGCCTGCCTTCCCAACCATGTGGTGGGCAAGGGCGTGATTAAGGCGCTGAAAAAGGCCTATCCCCAGGCGAATATCATCGCCGTGGACTATGACCCGGGTGCCAGCGAGGTCAACCAGCTCAACCGAATCAAGCTGATGCTGTCGGCGGCGGAAAAGCAGCTGGCGGCGGAAATCCACTAAGTACATAGGCGCAAGAGCCGCTGCGGTGTTCCGCGGCGGCTCTTTTTCGCCAAAACAGGGGGCGTTTCCCGCAAAAACCGACCTGTTTGCGCAATGTGTTCATTTGTGTACAAAGCAAAGACGGCTATCCGGCAAAAAATATGGAAATAGTCACAATTTATTTTGGGAGAAAGTGGGAGTGTAATAGATTTGTTCATATTGTGTTCAAGATTTGAATGCGTCAGTTTGAACGCCCGGCACCTGCCGGAAAAACAAGGAGGGAAGTATATGAAACTCAAAAGAGTAATCGTGCTTCTGCTGACCATGTGTATGCTCATCGGTACCATGAGTCCTGCCGCCGCGGCATTTGGCGGCGTGGCCAGCGGAACAAACTCTAAGGGTGGCTCCGTCATCAGTCAGCCCGGCACCAACAGCGCCGGACAGATTGGCACCAGCGGTGTGGGCGGCCTTTCTCTTAGAGATCAACTGCTGCAGAACCAGAACGGTTCAGAGGGGGCGCTTACCTCTCCGTCCGGTCTGACGCTGGGACAGCTCAAGAGCGAGACCCTGGAGGAACTGACCCGGGCCGCTGAGAGCTTTGAACCCGGTGAACTGGTTTCCGCTTTCGTTGTGATGGACAGCAAGCCCACCAGCGAAATGTACGCGGACATCAACGCTGTGCCCAGCACCACCACCAACAAACTGCTGAAAAAGCAGGAGTCTGTGCTGAGCAACATCAAGATGCGGCTGTCCATGGACAGCACCGTGACGCTGCGTTATCAGTTTACCTACCTGATGAACGCTTTCTCCATTACCACTGAGTTTAAGAACCTGGCGGAGATTGCCGAGATTCCCGGCGTCGCCTCCGTGTTCATTATGCCGGAGTTTGAGCCTCTGAGTGTGGATGACAGTGTTTCCACCCTGACCGCCAGCTCCACCGGCATGACAGGCGTACCTTCCGTCTGGGCCGACTGCGGCTTTAGCGGCGAGGGCATGCGCATCGCCATCGTGGATACGGGCCTTGATATGGACCATCCCGCCTTCGCGGAAGTGCCGGAGGGTGCTTCTCTGAATCCGGATGAAATTGCCAGGGTTCTGACCAAGCTCAATTCCTACAAGAGAATGAAGGAACTGGGCGTGACGCTGACGGTGGACGACCTGTACCACACCGGCAAGGTTCCCTATGCTTTCAACTACTCCGATACAAACCTGAATGTGGACCACGCCCATGACACTCAGGGCGACCACGGCACCCATGTTTCCGGTATCGCCGCCGCCAATAAGGTGGAGGGCGTGGACTATGTGGGTATGGCACCCGATGCCCAGATCATCGTCATGAAGGTGTTCGGTGTCAGCGGCTCCATGATGGACGGCGTGATTGCCGCCCTGGAGGATGCCCTGGTGCTGGACTGCGATGTGGTCAATATGTCTCTGGGCTCCACCGGCGGCTTCAGCAGCATCAGCTCCGTTATCGATGCGGTGTTTAAGCGCATCGAAGAGCAGGACATGATTCTGACCGTTTCTGCCGGTAACTCCTACACCAGCGGTCTGATGAATTCCTGGGGCGAGAACACCAACACCACCGAAAACCCCGACAACGGTGTGGTAAGCTCTCCCGCTACCTACATCAACAGCACCGTGGTGGCCAGTGTCAACAATGCGGTGATGGTTTCTTCTTACTTCACCTTTGGTGATACCATGGTTGCCTATGATGATACCACCAACCTGCCTCTGTTCTCCACGCTGGCTGCAAAGGGCGAGCTGGAGTATGTGATGGTTCCCGGTCTGGGCGAGCCTGCCGACTTCGAAGGCATCGATGTCACCGGCAAAATTGCCCTGATTACCCGCGGCACTATCTCCTTTGTGGAAAAGATGCAGAACGCGGCTGCAGCCGGCGCTGTGGGCGTGCTGATTGTGAACAATGCCCCTGGCTCCGTTTCCAATTTCTCCATGGACTTCTCCGGTGTCAGCGGCACGAAGATTCCCTGCGTCATGATTTCCATGGAAGTGGGCGCGAAGATGGCTGCTGCAGAAACCAAAACCATGAAGGTTTCTGCCAGCCAGGGCCTGGTTCCTGATGAAACCGGCGGCCAGATGAGTGTGTTCTCCAGCTGGGGCACCAGCCCTGACCTGCGGCTGCTGCCTGACCTGGCCGGCGTGGGCGGCAACATCATGTCCACCGTGGATAACGGCCAGTATGGCCTGATGAGTGGTACTTCCATGTCCTCTCCCCAGGTGGCCGGTATTTCTGCTCTGGTGCTGCAGTATCTGCGGCAGAATTTCCCTGAAAAGACCGACGCAGAGCGCCGCGTGATGGCTGACGCCCTGCTCATGAGCACGGCTGTTCCCGTGGTCAACTCCGTCAGCGGCGTGGAGTCCTCTCCCCGTCAGCAGGGCGCGGGCCTGGTCAATGCCCTGGGCGCTGTTACCTCCGGTGCGTACCTGTCCGTCCCCGGCGATAGCTTCGGCTCTACCAAGCCCAAGGTGGAACTGGGTGACGATGCCGGACGGTACGGCGAATACCGCTTCTCCTTCGAGGTCAACAACATTTCCGATATCGACAAGACTTACACCCTCAGCGGCAGCCTGCTGACCGAGGATGCCTACGACTACTACGGCGTTGTGATGCTGATGGCCGGCGAGGATCGGGATTTGACCGGAACCGTGGCCTTTGACAACGACACCATCACTGTTCCCGCCAACAGCTCCGTCAAGGTGGAAGTGACCGTCACTCTGTCCGAAGAGGACAAGCTGTGGCTGGATACCAACTACCCCAACGGCGGCTATGTGGAAGGCTTTGTCTACCTGACCGCGGAAGAGGGCGGCGTGGATTTGAGCCTGCCCTACATGGGCTTCTATGGCGACTGGAATGAGGATCCCATCTTCGATACCGGCTACTGGTACGAAAACAGCTTCTGGTATTCCAACGCCGCGCCCAACTACAACCAGATGGAGCATGTGGTCTGGACGGCCATGGGCGACAATGACTGGGTGCTGGGCATCAACCCCTACATCAATGTCTACATTGAGGATATTTACGACACCCGCAACAATGTGGTTTCCCCCAACGGCGACGGCTATTTCGACGGTCTGGAGGATATCTACCTGTCGTTGATGCGTGCCGCTGGCAACATTACTTATACCTTCACCGATGAGGATGGCAACATTCTTTATCAGGTGGATGACCCCTATTGCAGAAAGACCTACTACGAATTCTCTTACAACATGATGTTCCCGTCGCTGTTCAGCTGGAGCGGCTATGAGATGTATGACTTCACCGATGAAAACGGCGACCTGCTGCCTGACGGCACCACGGTGACGCTGACCATCGAGGCTTTGACCGCTTATGACAATGGCGGAAAGGAAGTCAACAAGTTCAACAAGCTGGTCATTCCCGTGACGGTGGATGTTTCCGCCCCCGTGCTGGAAAGCGTGGAGGAAATGACCATGGACGGCCGCAACTATGTGAAGCTGTCCGTTTCCGATAAGAGCAGCCTGGCCTATGTGGTGCTGGCCAATGCCACAGGCACCCGTTACCTCAGCGCGCAGGCTGACGGCTTCCACTTCACCCGCAGCGGCGACGGCAACAGCTGGGAAGTGTACCTGGATGTTACCGGCTACGGCCAGGACCTGCAGGTTATCCTGTGCGACTACGGTGTGAACGAGGCTACCTATTCTCTGCACATCGAGACCGAAAATATGCCCGTGCTGGAAAACGGCACGCTGTATGGCTACCGGGTCTATGATTCCGCTCTGGCCCAGGCCCAGCAGTATGACTATATGTACGGCTGGCAGTCCATCGACAAGGACACCGCCGCTCTGACCGAGCAGACCAACGACTACATGGAGCATTACGCCCTGGCCGCTGCGGAATACGCCGGCGGCGTGGTGTTTGCCGTGGATGCGGGCAACAACCTGCTGTGGATGGAGCCCGGCCTGTGGAACCGCTACGAAATCGTCAATCTGGGCATGCCCGTGCTGGACATGACCTTCGATGAGCAGAGCGAGACCATGTATGTGCTGGCCAAGATGGCTGACGAAAACGGCAATGAGTATATGGCGCTGTGCACCATGGATCTGCTGACCGGTGCGCTGGAAATGCTGAATGCTTACAGCATCGGCAGCTATGGAAGCATGGCTCCCTGGTGTATCGCCGATGTGGATGGTGTGCTGTATGTGGGCATCTACGACAGCTGCGCCTTCGGCCGCCTGACCGAGGACTATGAAGTCGAGCTGCTGCTGGACTACAAGCGGGACGATGTTGTGCTGCCTGCTGAACTGGAATACAACCAGTCCATGACCTATGACGCCGAGACCAACAGCATTTACTGGGCCTATTACGGTGCCGAGGATTACAACACCCTGCTGAAGATTGATATGTCTTACGCAGAGGTCAACGACTTTGTCGTGACCGAAACCGCCTTTGAAAACGACACCGAAATGGTGGGCCTGTTTGTGATTGCGGACAGCGACTACCAGCTGCCGGAGTCCGACGCCCCCGAAATGCTGCTGCTGAGCCAGGACAGCCTGATGCTGCTGGTTGGTCAGAAGGGCGAGCTGTCCGTCTCCGCACTGCCCTGGAACGCGCCTGTGACGGGGGAAGTGACCTGGAGCTCCTCTGATGATGCGATTGCCACCGTGTCTGACGGTGTGGTGACCGCGCTGAAGGACGGCAAGGTGGAAATCACCGCCACCCTGGGCGACCTGACTGCCACCTGTGAGGTGCGGGTCATTGAGATTTCCGGCAATGTCAGCGGCTTTAACTACTATGCCCTGACCGAGGCTGGTACTTATGCCTATGGCAATTGGTTTGATCTGGATTTGGGCAGCCTGGAGCTGACCGAATCTACCGGCAATTCTCCTTACTTTATGGTAGCCGATTACAACGGCCATGACGGCAAGATTTACGGCTATGACGAGTTGGGCCAGTTCTGGAGCTATGACCCCGTCACTGACGAGGCGAAGGCGGTGGGCGATGGCATCTCTGCCTCCGCACTGCCGGCTGACATGGCTTACGATTACAGCACCGGTATTATGTACGCCGCAACCTACAACAGCAATTACGAAAGCGGCGCTTTGTCCACCGTGAACCTGCGCACCGGCGAGCTGACCGAGGTTCAGCTGGCACTGGCGGCAGAGTATGACGATTGGGACGAAGTGTACTACGGTGGCTACTCCTTCGACATCTACATGACACTGGCCTGGAGCCCGGATGGCTTGTACGCCATCACGGTTGACGGCCGTCTGCTGCATCTGGTTCCCTGCTATTATCAGGATGCCTTTACCCGGGAAACGGCGGAAGGCTTTGGCGCCGTGACCGTGGCGGAAGGCCTGGGCACCCTGCAGTACACCCAGTCCATGTGCTATGATTTTGCCACCGAAAAGCTGGTTTGGGCTTCCGTGGAAAATTACAGCATCGTCTGGATTGATCCTGTGGATCTGGCAATTGCCTCTCTGGGCATGCCCGAGGGACTGAAGCTGTTCCAGTTTGTGGGCCTGCACACCGTTCCCAACCCCGTGCCTGTGCTGCCGGAAATTCCCGCTGAGGCACTGATTGCCGGGGACATGACCCTGGTTTCCGGTGCTGTCCGGGCAAGCGGTGTTTCCGTGCTTCCCGGCAATGCCACCGGCGTGGAGCTGGTCTATACCAGCGACAACGAGAGCGTTGCCACCGTTGACAGCGAGGGTAACATCACCGCTGTTGCCGCCGGCGAGGCAGTCATCACCGTCACGGTGAAGGACACCGAGATTTCCACCGAGTTTACCGTTACCGTGGTTCCCGGCGGTGCCACCATCTACGGCCATCTGGCCGGCGATACCTACGATGGCTCTTCCCAGATTTGGCTGTGGTTCGAGGATAAGGACCCTGCCGACATGGAAGGCCACGGCACCAGCGCATCGCTCTTCTACTACAGCGCAGAGTATTGCGCCGAAACCAACCGTATCTACGCTTACGGCTATGACCCCGATGATTGGGGCGGCTCCTGGTTCTTCGATACCCTGACCACCGACTATCAGGTGGAAAAACGCGTGGATTTGGGCCTGAACTTCCCCTTCGTCTATGACATGACCTACAACTATGTGGATGGCATCATGTATGCCGTGGCGGATGTGACCGACGAGTCCTCTGATCTGTACATGGTAGACCTGTCCTCCGGCAAGCTGCTGCCCTGCATGGATTTGGTGGACGACTGGGGCCAGGAAATCTACGCTCTGGCTCTGGCTGCCGATGCCAATGGCGAAATGTACATCATGGGCGCCAGCCGGGAAGAGTACCTGGGCTGGGAGACCATTGTGGGCAACGCCATCCTCTACAAGGTCGACCCCGCCAATAAGACGGTGGAAACCGTTGGCGATACCGGCGTCAAGCAGAATAAGCTGGGCTCCATGGCCTTTGACCTGGATACCGGCAACCTGTACTGGGCCGCTTACTACCAGCAGGATTACTTCAGCCCCACCGAGAGCTACATCTGCATGGTGAATACCGGGGACGGCTCCGCCGTTTCCCTGGGCGTTCCCGCCCGCGCCGGCGCTTCCATCACCGGTATGTACATCTTTGCAGACAAGTACCCCGAGAGCACCGCGGAACTGGCTGTCTATGCAGGCAGCACCGCACTCAGTGGCTATGCGGGCGAAAAGATTCAGCCTGCTTATCTGGTTACCGGCGCTACCGAAAGCGTGCGGAGCTGGACTTCCGCCAATGAAAGCGTTGCTACCGTGGCAGAGGATGGCACCATCACCGCTGTCGCCCCCGGTGTCACCACCGTGACGCTGACCGTCACCGTGGGTGAAAAGAGCGTTTCTACCACCTTCGCGGTGACTGTCCTTGCCAAGGATTCCTACTTCCTGGCTTACAACAACCAGAGCAACGCCTGGGAGAAGATCAGCCGCAGAAATCCCGCTTCCGCTACCATCATCGAAGGCAGCATTAGCGATGGCACGCTGCTGGTTGCGGAAGGTGTCAATGGCAAAATTTACGCCTATGACGAAAACGGCAACTTCTGCGCCATCGACAGCACCGACTTCACCTGCACCGTTCTGGGCAAGCAGGAGCTGTCCGGCTTTGCTGCCATTTACGACCTGGCTTATGACCAGGCAAACAACCGCCTGCTGGCACTGGTTTCCGATTGGGAGGAACTGGTTTACATCTACGAGGTGGATATGGGCACTGGCGCCATGATGGAACTGACCGGCATCTGGAACGGTATGCCCCGCGCCCTGACTGTGGGACTGGATGGCACCATCTATGTGCTGGATTGCGAAAGCGATTGCATCAGCACCGTGGATATGGACGAAGGCTACCTGTACGCTATCAACTCCCTGCACCGGGTCAGCACCTACACCGATGGAGATTATCAGCAGAGCATGACCACCGACCCGCTGACCGGCATCATCTACCTGATGACCACCTCCAACGGCCGGTTCTACGCCCTGACCACCTTCGACCCCGCTACCTCTCTGCTGGTTGCCTACGGCGATGTGGGCGCCACGCAGACGATTCCCGACGATTGGGGCTTTGAAACCAAGCTGGGCAACACTTACAGCGCTCTGGTTTCCGTGGATACCCACATCCACGCCTTCGACGCCACCAGCGAAGTCATCACCAACGGCTGCAGCCACTTCCAGGCAACCCGGAAGCACTGCCTGCTGTGCGGCGATGTGCTCACCGTGGAGAAGGACCATGACTATCAGCTTGCTGAAACCGTGATTCCCGACTGCGTGACCCCCGGCTATGATGTGTATGTCTGCTCCGACGAGAATTGTGGAGCAAGCTACAACACCAATTTCGTTCCCGCCACCGGCCATACCCCCGGCGATGCAGCAACCTGCACCGAGGATCAGATTTGTACGGTCTGTCAGGCAGTTGTGACGCCTGCTCTGGGCCACACGCTCTCTGGCGAGTTCTGCAAAGCCGGCGAGTATGAAGGCACCTGTGCCCGCTGTGGTACGGAAAATGTCACCGTTAAAATTCCCTATGGCAGCGAGCAGATTGTCGGCCACGAATACAAGCTGGAGCAGGAGCCCTGCGTCAGCGGCTATACCCCCGCTACCTGTGTCCGCTGCGGTTATGTGAACGACTGGTATTATGCTGTGGGTGTCGGCCACCAGCGCCCCGAGGGCGAGGTTGCTGATTGCACCGAGAGCTTTGAATGCGTCAACTGCGGCGAAACCGTGGAAGGCAATCAGCAGCACTGCTATGACCGGGAAATTCAGGAGCTGACCTGTACCCAGGACGGCACCAGAACTTACCGCTGCACCGACTGCGTGACGGAAAAGGTATTTGTTGTGGCTACTGCTGTGGGCCATACGCCCAGCGCAGGAGCTACCTGTACCACGGCTCAGGTTTGTACCACTTGCGGTGAAGTCCTGACTCCCGCTCTGGGCCACACATGGGTTGGTGTTTCCGGCTATGCAGCTACCTGCACGGCCCCCGGCCTGACCGATGGTGTTTGCTGCACCGTCTGCGGCACATGGCTGGTTGCGCAGAATGTTACCTCTGCTCTGGGCCACAATTTCGTCACGGACGAAGCTGTGGAACCCACCTGCACCGAAACCGGTCTGACCGAAGGCAAGCGCTGCGCCACCTGTGGTGAGGTTCTGACCGTCCAGACCGAAGTTCCCGCTCTGGGTCACACCGAAGTGGTGGATGAGGCTGTTGCGCCTACCTGCACCGAAACCGGTCTGACCGAAGGCAAGCACTGCTCTGTCTGCGGCGAGGTTCTGGTCGCACAGACTGAAATCGCTGCCAAGGGTCACACCGAGGTTGTGGACGCTGCTGTTGCAGCTACCTGCACCGAGAAGGGCCTGACCGAAGGCAAGCACTGCTCCGTCTGCGGCAAGGTTCTGGTCGCTCAGACTGAGGTTGCTGCTCTGGGTCACACCGAGGTCGTGGATGCTGCCGTCGCAGCCACCTGCACCGAAAAGGGCCTGACCGAAGGCAGGCACTGCTCTGTTTGCAATGAGGTTCTGACTGCTCAGACTGAGATTGCCGCCAAGGGCCACACCTTCGGCGACTGGTCCGTGACCAAGGAAGCCACCACCAAGCAGGCCGGCGAAGAGAGCCGCACCTGCTCCGCCTGCGGCGCAGCCGAAACCCGGGAGATTCCGCAGCTGGAGAGCAACAACACCGTCGTTATCGTGGTGGTTGTCGCAGCCGTGGCACTGGGTGCCGCCGCTGCCGTTGCGTTCGTCGTGCTGAAGAAGAAGCGCGCATAAGCCGCTGCGCAAATACCCGAAAATCAATCCAATAGCAGCCGGGCCTCACATTTTCGTGGGGCCCGGTTTTTATGCCGCCGCTGGGGAAAAAGAGTTGGACATTTCGTGTGAAGAGGCGGAGTTTTCGTTGACAAGCCTTCCAAAAAAGAATATAATACTTTTCGAAAAAATGTGGGAGGAAAAATAATGATTCAGAAATTGACGAAAAAGCTCTCCAGCCTCCTGCTGGCGGCAAGCGTGGTGCTGTCCATGCTGCCCATCCCGGCCCGGGCGCTGGAGTCTTGTGTCCATGCCGGAGAAAGCGGCACCTGTACTGCCTGCGGCGCGGTGGAAATCACCAGGGAAAACTTCCCGGATGATGCCTTCCGTGCCTTTCTTCAGGGCGAAACCTACGGTGCGGACGGCTGGCTGACTACGAAAGAATTGTCGGATGTGACAGAAATCAATGTTTACGGTCAGGGAATTGCTGATTTGACCGGCATCGGGTACTTTACGGAGCTGACCCATCTGACTTGCAGCAACAACCGCCTGACGGAACTGGATTTGAGCCAGAACACGGCGCTGGAGGCGCTGTACTGCACATACAACCAGCTTGCCACGCTGGATGTGAGCCGGAACGGCAACCTGAAAACCCTGGGCTGCGGATCCAATTATCTGACAAGCCTGGATCTTGGCAATAATGCAAAGCTGGTGGATTTGTCTGCCGCCGGAAATGTCTACACCGTCGAACTGTCGGCAAACCGCAAACTGGATTTGCGCACGCTGCCCGGCGAATTTGATGTGTCCAGAGCCAAAAATTGGGTCGGCGGCACGGTGGAAGGCACTGTTTTGACGGCAAATGGCAGTGCGGTTACATACGATTATGAGGTTGGGCAGGGAAAAACGGTCAGCTTCACGCTATACTGCGTGGTGCGCGCGGACTGCAGCCACGCCTGGCAGGAAGCTACCTGCACCTCTGCCAAAACCTGCACACTTTGCGGAAAAACAGAGGGGGAGGCTCTGGGCCATGCCTGGAAGGATGCCACCTGCACCGAGGCGAAAACCTGTACCCGTTGCGGCGTGACCGAGGGAGCTTCTCTGGGTCATATTTGGAAGGATGCCACCTGCACCGAGGCGAAGACCTGCACCCGTTGCGGCGTGACGGAGGGAGACTCCCTGGGCCATGTTTGGAAGGACCCTACCTGCAACGAAGCAGGTGTCTGCACCCGCTGCGGCGCGACTGGTGAGCCGGCTTTGGGCCATGCCTGGAAGGGCGCTACCTGTACCGAACCGGGAATTTGCATCCGCTGTGGCGTAGCCGGTGAATCGGCTTTGGGCCATGCCTGGAAGGATGCCACCTGCACCGAGCCGGGCGTCTGCACCCGTTGCGGCGTGGTCGGGGAGGATGCCCTTGGCCACAGCTGGAAGGATGCCACCTGCACGGCACCGGAAACCTGCACCCGCTGCGGCGAAACCGGACGGGATGCGCTGGGGCACAATTGGGTAAACGGAAGCTGCACGGAGCCTACCGTTTGCAGCCGCTGCCGGGTGAGCGGCAAGCCTTTGGGCCATCAGTGGCGGGCTGCCACCTGTACCGAGCCCAAAACCTGCACCCGCTGCAGCGCGACTGACGGCAACGCATTGGGTCACGCGTGGAAGGCTGCCACCTGCACCGCACCGGAAACCTGTACCCGCTGCAGCGAAACCGACGGACAGCCCCTGGGCCACAACTGGAGCAACGCTACCTGCACCGAGCCGGAGACCTGCATCCGCTGCGGGGAGACGAAGGGCGCGCCTTTGGGACACAGCTGGAGAGAACTCCCCGGCACGGGCAAGGAGGTTTGCGACGACTGCGGTGCCATCAGAGCACAGACCCACATCCATGATTGGCGGGAGGCCACCTGTACCGCGCCGAAAACCTGCAAACTCTGCGGCGACACGGAAGGCAATGCGCTGGGTCATATTTGGCTGGCGGCTACCTGCACGGCACCGAGAACCTGCCAGCGCTGCAATGCAACCGTAGAAAGCGCGCTTGGACATATTTGGGTGGAGGCCACCTGCACCACACCCAAGACCTGTAAACGCTGCAACATCACCGTGGGGGAACCTCTGAGCCACAACTGGCAGCCCGTCCCCGGAACGGAGCAGGAAACCTGTCCCGATTGCGGCGAAGTCCGGGAAAAGGAGCACGCCCATGACTGGACGGCAGCTAGCTGCACCGCGCCGCGTACCTGTAAAACCTGCGGTACCACCGAAGGGAATGCCCTTGGCCATAATTGGAAGGAAGCAACCTGCCTTGCTCCCAAGACCTGCAAGCGCTGCGGCGTGACCGAGGGGGAAAAGGGCGGACATACCGAGGCGGTGAAGCCTGGCGTGGAACCCTCCTGCACCGTGGCCGGACGGACAGAAGAGACTTACTGCCCTCTCTGCGGTGAGATTTTGACCGCCTGGGAGTGGATTCACGCACCGGGACACACCGAAGTGATTGACCCTGCGGTGGAGGCCACCTGCACCCAGGGCGGCCTGACATCCGGACGGCACTGCTCCGTTTGCAAGGTTGTCCTGTTTGCTCAGGTTCCGACCCCGGCCACCGGCCATCACTACGGACAGCCGGCTGATGGAGAAGGCGATAGCTGTGTGGATTGCGGCGCGCCCAATCCCAATGCGGCAACTACAGCACCGGAAGGCGGCATTTCCACTTTCGTTGGGGTTTGCATCGTGTTCCTTGGCATTTTGCTGCTGATTCTCCTGATTATCCTGCTGCTGAAGCGGAAAAAGGATGAGGAAGAGAAGAATCAAACCAAATAATTGACAAAAGCACCGGAAGAAGCCTTCCGGTGCTTTTTCAGCACGCGAAAAATTCAGCCATGGAAGCTCCACAAATTGAGGTTTATAGGGCTAAGGCATTGTAGGGCAAAGGTGAAAAGGTATGTCATTCTGAGCGAGCCGAAGGCGAGTCGAAGAATCTTTATCTCTCCGCACGAGATCCTTCGACTTCGCTAACGCTCCGCTCAGGATGACAACGGGGGGAGTTCCTGCTGACTCGCATAGAACTGCTGATTACGATACAGGTCGGCGAGGGCAAGACCCCGCCCTACATTTGTTATTTCAAGCAGCCCGCCAAACCTCAATTTGCAGGGGGCTGCGGCGGGGAAAAGGGGAACGGTTTTGGGAGAAGGACTTGCAATTTTCGGTGGGCATGGTATAATTCAAAATGAGAAAGTAGCGCAGAGCACGCCGCCCGGTGCGCTCCGCGGAGAAAGGAAAACTTCCTATGAAAATTGAAACCTGTATCGATTCTCTGGTTCATTATGCCATCGGCAAAGGCCTGGCCCAGCCGGAGGACAGAATCTGCCTGGTCAACCGCTTGCTGGAAGCCCTGCAGCTGGATGACTACACCCCCTCCGGCGAGGCGTACAGCGAAAATCTGGAGGAAATTCTGGCGGGAATCCTGTCCTTTGCCGTGGAAAAGGGACTTTGCCAGGACAATATCACCGCCCGGGATTTGTTCGACACCAAAATCATGGGCCTGCTTACGCCCATGCCCCGGGAAGTGATTCGTTCCTTCCGGGAGAAGTATGACCGCAGCCCGGAGGAGGCCACTGACTGGTATTACCGCTTCAGCGGTGATACCGACTACATCCGCCGCTACCGCATTGCAAAGGATATGCGCTGGAAATACGCCAGCGACTACGGCGAACTGGACATTACCATCAATCTGAGTAAGCCGGAAAAGGACCCCGAGGCCATCGCCGCCGCCAAAAACGCCCCTCAGTCCGGCTATCCCAAGTGTCAGCTCTGCCCGGAAAACGAGGGCTACGCCGGACGCATGAATCATCCGGCCCGGCAGAACCACCGCATCGTGCCCATCACCGTGGCGGGGGAGCCCTGGTGCCTGCAATACAGTCCCTATGTGTATTACAATGAGCACTGCATCGTGTTCAATTCCAAGCACACCCCCATGAAAATCGACCGGGCGGCTTTTGAAAAGCTGCTGGATTTCACCACCGCCTTTCCCCATTATTTCGTCGGCTCCAATGCAGATTTGCCCATTGTGGGCGGCTCGATTTTGAGCCACGAGCATTTCCAGGGCGGACACTACACCTTTGCCATGGAAAAAGCCCCGGTGGAGGAGGAAATTTCCTTCACAGGCTTTGAAAACATCCACGCCGGCATCGTCAAGTGGCCCATGAGCGTCATCCGCCTGCGGGGGGAGAACCCCGGCCAAATCGCGGATTTGGCGGAAAAAATCCTGAACTGCTGGCGCGCTTACAGCGATGAAAGCGTGGGCGTTGTTGCCTTCTCCGACGGCGAACCCCACAACACCATCACCCCCATCGCCCGGCGGCGGGGCAGTGACTATGAGCTGGATTTGGTGCTGCGGTGCAACATCACCACGCCGGAGCATCCCATGGGCGTTTTCCATCCCCACGTGGACAAGCACCACATCAAAAAAGAGAACATCGGCCTGATTGAGGTGATGGGTCTTGCGGTGATGCCCAGCCGCCTGAAGGCGGAGCTGACGGCGCTTGCTCAGGCCGTGGCGGAAAACCGGGATATTTCCGCTGATGAAACCCTGCAAAAGCACGCCGATTGGGTGGCGGAGCTGAAACAGCGATACACCTTTACAAAGGAAAATGCGCTGGACATCCTGCTGCAGGAAACCGGGCGGGTCTTTGCCGCCGTGCTGGAGGATGCGGGCGTGTATAAAAACGATGCGCAGGGCAGAGCCGCTTTCCGGCGGTTTGTCCAGGCGGTCAATGAATAACAGGAGGGCATTTTTATGAAAATTCTGGTCACCGGCGGCGCCGGCTACATCGGCTCCCACACCTGCGTGGAGCTGATTGAAAACGGCTATGAGCCGATTGTGATTGATAACCTGTGCAATTCCAACCCGGAGAGTCTGAACCGGGTGGCAACAATCACCGGTAAGACGGTGCCCTTCTATGAGGGCGATGTGCGGGATGAGGCGCTGCTGCGCCGGATTTTTGCCGAGCATGAAATTACCGCCGTCATCCACTTCGCCGGTCTGAAGGCAGTGGGCGAGTCCGTGGCCCAGCCCTGGCGGTACTATGACAACAACCTGAACTCCACCCTGGTGTTGACCAAGGTGATGAATGAGGTGGGCTGCAAGAGAATCATCTTCTCCTCCTCTGCCACCGTCTACTCCGGGGATAACGAAATGCCCCTGCGGGAAACCTCCCGCACCGGCGGCTGCACCAATCCCTATGGCTGGACCAAGTACATGACCGAGCAGATTCTCTCCGGCATGGCCAGTGCAGACAAGGGTTGGAGCGTGGTGCTGCTGCGCTATTTCAATCCCATCGGCGCCCATCCTAGCGGCCTGATGGGGGAGGACCCCCGTGGCATTCCCAACAACCTGATGCCCTACATTACCCAGGTGGCGGTGGGCCGCCGGGAGAAGCTGAGCGTCTACGGCAATGACTACGACACCCCTGACGGCACCGGCGTCCGGGACTATATCCATGTGGTGGATTTGGCCAAGGGCCATGTGGTGGCCATCCGCTACGCCTGTGAGCATGCAGGCTGCGAGGTGTTCAACCTGGGCACCGGCACCGGCTACAGCGTGCTGGACATGGTGCATACCTTTGAAAAGGCCAACGGCGTTGCCGTGCCTTACCAGATTACCGACCGCCGCCCCGGCGATTTGGCCACCTGCTATGCTGACCCCGGCAAGAGCGAAGCGGTGCTGGGCTGGAAAGCGGAAAAGAATC
Organism: Faecousia sp.; assembly: GCA_045121575.1. Taxonomy (GTDB): domain Bacteria; phylum Bacillota; class Clostridia; order Oscillospirales; family Oscillospiraceae; genus Faecousia. The sequence goes on along the minus strand of JBGVGH010000052.1, from coordinate 2,126 downwards.
TGGAGGATATGTGCCGGGATTCCTGGAACTGGCAGAAGAACAACCCTATGGGCTATGGCGAGGCGTAAAAATTATGCCCCTTATCGAATTTGAAAAGCCCCAGGAGCCCATGTATCTGGAGGATATGGACGAAAGCCAGCTGCGGCAGTATCTGGCCCAGCTGCAATTGCAGCTGCAGGAACTGGACAGCCGGGAGCCGAAAAAAACCGCCAGTGCGGAATATGAGGCCTGGGCCGATGACCACGAGGAGCTGGAGGACGCCATTGACGAGGTGCTGGAGTTCCTGGACGAACTGGAAGGAGAAACACCATGTTATCTTTAGTGAGTAGTGTCTAAACTGTTAGGTGGTAGTGCTACCCACAAAAAAGCAAGCAGTACCAACGGTTTTCTGGATTCTATGAGTGTATCGCCACTTGCTTAGAGCCAGTCATAAAAAGTTAATATTTTTTAGTAAAATAACTGTTTACCTTTTGCCGAACAAATGGTAGAATATACCTATAGAACGAACACTTGTTCTAATGTTTGATGGGTGTTGAAGACAGTTAGAAGGAGAAGATAGCGTGGAACTTCATGTTTTAGACGCTGGGAAGGTGACAGTTGTTTTACTGGATAACGATATGAAAATCGTTAAGCCCGTATATGACTTCCTTAAATTCCAGCAACAGAAAAGTAAAGCAGATAACACTCTACTGGCTAACGGCAGAGACCTGTGCCTGTTCTGGACTTTCCTCGAAAAGAGTGACTATGCCTATGATCAAGTCTCACCCCGGATGATTGCCGAGTTTATCGACTTTCTCCGTGGGGGTGACGATATGCTGGCTCTCTACAAGGAAAGCAGCAGAAGCAACCGCACAATCAACCGTATTCTCAGTACCGTGCATACTTTCTATCAGTACCAAGCGGATATGCAGGAAATTGACAACCCCATGCTGATGCACGAAGTCAACAGGCCACTCAATATGTTCAAGGGGATTCTGGAACACGCCAGAACGGACAACAAAACAAAGCAATCCATTTTTAAGCTGAAAGAGAGCAGCTATGTGGTGCATCTTGTGACAGATACAGAGATGGAAGCTGTTCTGAGCAAGCTCACCAAGCGCAGGGACATTCTGCTGTATAAGATGCTCTACCTCACAGGTGCCAGGATACAGGAGATCCTCGATCTGGAAATCGAAGCTGTCCCTGTGCCGGATATGTCAAAATCCATTGGTGTATTGCAGCAGATCCAGTCCAAGGGCAAATGCCGGGATCTCTATGTTCCTATGTCCCTCCTTGCGGAACTTGACGAGTTTATCATGGAGGAACGGAGCCAAATTGAAACAGAACATAGCTATATCTTTGTTTCGGAGCAGAAAAAGCAGCTTGGAAAGCAGCTCACCTATTCCGCTGCCTATGACAAGCTGAAAAAGGTGCAGGCAGAAGTTGGTGTAGATTTCAACTTCCACGATCTGCGGCATACCTTTTGCTCCAATCTGATTGAATCCGGCATGGATGTCAGCGTGGCAAAGATCATTATGGGCCATGAGCATATTTCTACCACACAGAAATATACCCATCTGTCAGATCCATACATCGAGGACAGTCTTTCCCGGTATTGGAGCCAAAGCACCTTGATTGGAGGTGGCTTCGATGCTGAATAACCAGCCTGTGGGAGACCTATGGCATTTGCAGGACAATGATGCGGATTCTCAGTATTACGGACGAACTTTCCACTTCGACTTTTCCTATATCTACAGCGAAGAAATGAAGTCGGTGGTTAAGGATTATGTGTGGCAGAATTTGAAAACGGGAAACAGAGCGATGAATCATTTGTTCTTTGTAAGCAATGGTTTCAAGATTTTTGCTCATTTTGCAAAGCAACATGGTATTTACAGTCTTACAGAATTAAACAATACGAAAATAGATTTGTTCCTTTCATACCTCCGTACTATCATTTCCCCCCGGACAAAAAAACCGCTTTCATATAAGTCTCAAAAGAACTATCTTGTTTGGAAATTGCAAGTGCAAGTTGGACACCCGCATGAATAAAAATTGTTCGGCGTAAGCCGGACTTGACTGCCATACAGCGAGCACGGCTGGCGCTGTCAAGGATGCCGCAGGCAAGGCGTAGCCGGTGCCTTGACAGG
>JBGVGH010000051.1:0-6398 GCA_045121575.1 Faecousia sp. | reverse complement strand
TACAAGCTGGACGGCTTGCGGTTCGATTTGATGGGCCTGCATGATTTGAAAACCATGGAGCTGATTGAGCAGGCGGTGCATTGCGTCAATCCCCACGCCATCATCTATGGCGAAGGCTGGGACATGGGTGCCACCCTGGATGGCAGCCCCCGGGCCATTCAGGGCAACATCGGAAAAATTTCCCCCACCAACGGTGCGGCGGGTGCCATTTCCGTGTTTAACGATGCCATCCGGGACGGCCTGAAGGGCAGCACCTTTGACCTGCATTCCCGGGGCTATATCAGCGGCAGCTATGGGGAAACGGAAAAGCAGGTGCAGTTTGGCATCATGGGCGGCACCGGAAACTGCGCCGCCGGATGGCAAGTGCCCGGCGCGGCGGTCATCAACTATATGAGCGCCCACGATAACAACACCCTGTGGGACAAGCTGGCGCTGTCCAACCCGGAAGATACGGTGCAGCAGCGCATGGCCATGAACCGGCTGGGGGCTGCCATTGTGATGATTTCCAAGGGAACCCCCTTCTGGCAGGCGGGCGAGGAGATGCTGCGCAGCAAAGGCGGGGACGAAAACAGCTACGCTTCTGGCGACGCGGTCAACAACCTCCGCTGGGAGGATTTGCAGCCGGGAAGCGGCCCCTATGAAATGATGTGCTACTACCGGGGGCTGATTGCCATGCGGAAAGCCTACCCGGTGTTCACTTCCCCGGATTCGGCAGTTTCCTTCCGGGAACTGCCCGGCGGCGGAATGGCAGTGAAGCTGGACGACGGTGCCGGAAGCCAGGCTCTGGCGGTCATCAACCCTACCCAGGAACCCGACCACTTCCTGCTGAAACGGCAATGGCATCTGGTGGCGGACGGCACACGGGCCGGAAGCCAGGTGCTGGACACCCGGGAGGGTGCGGTAGAAGTGCCGCCCTGCAGTATTCTCATATTTGTCAACTAAGGAAAAGGCGCTTGCAAAAGCGCCTTTTCTGCCGTTATGGTTTTCCATTGCGTTTTTTGCGGATATGTGATATACTAGCAAGTATGGAATGATTCCACTCGTTTTTTGAAGGATGGTGGTGGCTTTGGGCCGCTTTTTCAAACAGCGCATTCGCCTCAGCGGGCCCCAGGTTGTGGTGCTGGGCTTTGCCGCTTTGATTCTGGTGGGAACGATTCTGCTGATGCTGCCCATTTCCTCGGCAAGCAGACAAGTGACGCCCTTTTTGGATTCTCTTTTTACCGCGACCACTTCCGTATGCGTCACGGGCCTGGTGGTGCGGGATACCGGCACCTATTGGTCCAGCTTCGGGCATGGGGTGATTCTTGCCCTGATTCAGATGGGCGGTCTGGGCGTCATTACGGTGGCGGCTTCGTTCACCATTGCTTCGGGTAAAAAAATCAGTCTGTTCCAGCGCAGCGCCATGCAGGACGCAGTGGCCTCACCCCAGATGGGCGGCGTGGTGAAGCTGACCCGGTTTCTGCTGCATACCACTATTTTGGTGGAAAGTGTGGGCGCTGTGGTGCTGGCTCCGGTGCTGATTTCCGATTTCGGCTGGGGAAAGGGAATCTGGATGGCGGTGTTTACCTCCGTTTCCGCTTTCTGCAATGCGGGCATCGATTTGTTTGGACAGTACCGCTCCCTGACGGATTATGTGGGCAGCCCGCTGGTGAATATCGCCATCATGGCGCTGATTGTGGTGGCAGGCCTGGGCTTTCTGACCTGGCAGGATATTTGCACCCACGGCATCCATGTGCGGAAATACCGGATGCAGAGCAAGCTGATTCTCACCGTGACAGGCTTTTTGATTGTGGTTCCGGCGGTGCTGTTCTTCTTCCTGGAGTTTAACGAACTGCCCCTGAAGGAGCGGATTTTGGCATCCCTGTTCCAATCCGTGACCACCCGAACCGCCGGCTTCAACACGGCGGACCTGACTTCCATGAGCGAAGCGGGGAAGATGGGCATGATTGGACTGATGCTGGTGGGCGGTTCCCCCGGCTCTACCGCCGGCGGTATGAAAACCACCACCTTTGCCGTGCTGGTGGGCTGCGCCTATGCGGTGTTCCGCCAGCGGGACGCGGTGCAGTTTTTTGGACGGCGGCTGGCATCCGATGTGATTTCCGCCGCACTGACGGTTGCATTTTTGTATGTGGGACTGAGCATTGGCGCGGCCATGGTGATGAGTTTGCTGGAGGGACTGCCGTTCCTTACCTGCTGGTTTGAAACCGCATCGGCCATCGCCACGGTGGGCCTGACCCTGGGCATTACCCCCACGCTGGGCACCGCGTCCAAGCTGATTCTCATTTCCCTGATGTTTATGGGCCGCGTGGGCGGTCTGACCTTGATCAACGCGGCACTTTCCAGCAAAAAGCAGATGGGAAAGTACCCGCTGGATAAGCTGATTGTAGGCTGAGGAGGAACTTATGAAATCGATTTTGCTCATCGGCATGGGCCGATTTGGTAGACATATTGCCCGGGAGCTGAATACCCTGGGCCATCAGGTGATGGCGGTGGAAAGCGATGAGGCACGGCTGAATGAAGCCATGCCCCTGGTCACCAGCGGCGTCATCGGCGACAGCACCAACGAGAGTTTTCTGGCATCATTGGGCGTGCGAAATTTCGATGTGTGCATCGTCACCATCGCCGGAGATTTCCAGGCATCTCTGGAAACCACCTATCTTCTGAAAGAACTGGGCGCCAAATTGGTGATTTCCCGGGCAGAGCGGGACGGCCAGGCAAAATTTTTGCTGCGCAACGGCGCGGATGAGGTGGTCTATCCTGAAAAGCAGCTGGCAAAATGGACGGCCATCCGCTTCAGCTCCGACCATATTCTCGACTACATCGAACTGGACGAGGAACACGCCATCTACGAGGTGGATTTGCCGGAAAGCTGGGTGGGAAAAACCATTTTGCAGGTGGATGTCCGCCGGAAATACGGCATCAACATTATGGGCGTGAAGAAAAACGGCGTGCTGAACCTGTCTGTCAGCCCGGATACGGTTTTCGGCGCCCAGGACACCATCCTGGTGCTGGGCCGGTACAAAGATTTGCAGAAATGCTTCCGCATCTAATCAAAACTCCCATGACCGAAAATCGGTCATGGGAGTGTTTTTTATCCGTTTTTCTTGACCTGCTTCATGGAAAGGCTGATGCGGTGGCGTTTTTCGTCCACGGCAAGCACCACGACCTTCACCACATCGCCCACCTTCAGCACCTCGCTGGGATGCTTCAGGCGGCGGTTGCATACCTCGGAAATGTGCACCAGACCGTCCTGATGCACGCCGATGTCCACGAACACGCCAAAGTCGATGACATTGCGCACCGTGCCGGTCAGCTCCATGCCGGGTACCAGGTCCTTCATTTCCAGCACATCCTTCCGCAGAATGGGGGCGGGCAGCTCGTCACGGGGGTCACGGCCGGGCTTGGACAGCTCCTTGGCGATGTCCGTCAGGGTCATTTCACCCACGCCGCACTGCTGGGCGGCAGCGGCGGCTCCGTAGCTTTCCAGCCGGGCAGAGAGGGTGGACATATCTTCAGAACCCAGCAGGGTCAGAAGCTGGCGGGCGGCGGCGTAGGATTCCGGATGGACGCCGGTGTTGTCCAGAATTTCCTTGCTTTCGGGAATCCGCAGGAAGCCGGCGCACTGCTGGAATGCCTTCGGCCCCAGCTTGGGCACTTTTTTCAGCTGGGCACGGCTGGTGAAAATGCCGTTTTCCTCCCGGTAGGCCACAATGTTGCCTGCGGTGGTGGCGTTCAGACCCGAAACCTGCAAAAGCAAGCTCTTGGAGGCGGTGTTCACATCCACGCCAACGGCGTTGACGCAGTCCTCCACCACGGCACCCAGGGCGCTGTCCAGCTCCTTCTGGGGGCAGTCGTGCTGATATTGACCCACGCCGATGGCCTTGGGGTCGATTTTGACAAGCTCCGCCAGGGGGTCCTGCAGGCGGCGGGCAATGGAAACGGCGGAACGCAGGTTTACATCGTAATCCGGGAATTCCTCCGCTGCCAGCTCGGAGGCGGAGTATACGGAAGCGCCGGCCTCGTTGACGATGGCGTAGGCGGCGTTGGGGAAAGAACGGAGCATTTCCACCGCCATGGCTTCCGTCTCCCGGGAGGCGGTGCCGTTGCCGATGGCAATGTGGGACACGCCCCACTTGCGCATCAGCCGGGAGAGAATTTCAATGGCCTCCTGCTTCTTCCGCTCGGAGAAAGTGGGGTAGACCACGGTGGTGTCCAGTACCTTGCCGGTGGCATCCACCACAGCCACCTTGCAGCCGTTGCGGTATCCGGGGTCAAGACCCATGGTGACAAAGCCCTTCACCGGGGGCTGCATCAGCAGGGGCTTGAGATTCAGGGCGAAATTGTGGATGGCACCGCTGTATGCCCGGTCAGACAGGTCGCTGCGGGTTTCCCGCTGGACGGAGGGAAAAATCAGCCGCTCATAGGCATCCTCAGCGGCGGCCTTGACAAACTGGGAAATGAACATGGTGGGCTTCAGGGTGGCGCGGCACACCACGGCAGGGCCTTCGTTGCCGGGCAGGGTTACGGTGACTTTCAGCTTTTCCTCTTTTTCACCCCGGTTGATGGCCAGAATCTGGTGGTCCATAATCCGGCTGACGGGGGCGGAGAAGTCATAATACAGCCGGTAAACCGTATCCTCCTCCGGGTCGACGGCCTTGCAGCAGATGCTGCCCTTGCGGCCAATCAGCTCCCGCAGGGATTTGCGGATGGCGGGGTCGTCCGACAGGTTTTCGGCGATGATGTCGTTGGCACCGGCCAGCGCCTCCTCCACGGAGGCAACGCCCTTTTCCGGGTCCACATAGGCTTCTGCCAGCACCGCCGGGTCCTGCCCGTCCTGCTGGAAAATCGCCTGAGCCAGGGGCTCCAGACCCTTTTCCCGGGCGATGGAGCCGCGGGTGCGGCGCTTCTGCTTGTAGGGACGGTACAAATCCTCCACCTCCGCCAGCGTAGCGGCGGCGTCAATGGCGGCGGAAAGCTCGTCTGTCAGCTTGCCCTGGGATTCGATGGAGGACTTGACCTCCTCCCGGCGGGCCTGCAGATTCCGCAGATATTGCAGCCGGGTTTCCAGGGTACGCAGGGTAGTATCGTCCATGGCACCGTGCATTTCCTTGCGGTAGCGGGCGATGAAGGGGATGGTGTTGCCCTCGTCCATCAGAGCAATGACATTTTCAATATATTCCAGCTTCTGCCCCAGCTCCTGGGACAAAAGTTCGGCAATGGTAGGCATGCTGGTTCTCCTTTTCATTTTCTTCGTCAAACAGTATAACACATTTTCCCGGAGAAGAAAAGGGAAAACAAAAGAATCTGACAGGAATTTACAAGCGGGGATTTCTCTGCTATAATAAGTCCATTCAGAGAAAAGAGGAAGCATTATGAAAAAACGCAAATGGGGAGACCGGAAAGACGGCGTCTGGCTGAAGGATATTCCTGCCATGCACCGCATCATGCCGCCGCTGATGCCCAACCGCTGCGACAACGAGGCGTACATCACCGTAGATATCGACCTGGAGCCAATCAAGGCGTATCTGGAAAAAGTCAACGCCGGCAGGGAAACGGACAAACTGACCTTTTTCCATCTGGTCAGCGCGGCGGCGGGGAAGGTGTTTGTGCTGCGGCCCAAGATGAACCGCTTCATCTGCAACAACCGGCTGTATCAGCGCCGGGAGGTGACCATGGCATTCGTGGTGAAAAAAGCCTTCAACGACAGCGCGGAGGAGGCCCTGGCCTTTTTCACCTATGACCCTCAGGAAACCCTGGAAAGCTACCATCAGAAAATTTTGAAAGTGATTCATTCCGGGCGGAGCGAGTCGGAGAGGGATACCTCCAGTGGGGCTATGGAAGTGGTGAGCAAACTGCCCCAGTTTCTCATCAATGCCATTGTCAGAACCGCCCGGTGGCTGGATAAACACGGCTGGGCTCCGGATTTTCTCATCGGAACCGACCCCAACCACGCCGCCATTTTCTTCGGTAACCTGGGCTCCATTGGGCTGGAGGCGGGGTATCACCACCTGGTCAACTGGGGCACCAACTCCTGCTTCGTGGTGGTGGGCAAGAAGCAGATGAAAATGGTTTATGACCAGGAAGGCAATGGTGAGGTGAAGGAAATCCTGCCCCTGGGGCTGACCCTGGACGAGCGGATTGCTGACGGTTATTATTATTCCGGCTCGGTGGCGCTGCTGAAAACCCTGCTGGAAAATCCCCAGCTTCTGGAGCTTCCGGCGGATACGCCGGTGGAGTATTCCATCCGCCGATGAAAATTAAGGCTTGACAAATGGGCAAAAGCGTCTATAATTGTAGTGTCACGGGCTCGTAGCGCAGCTGGGAGCGCACTACATTCGCATTGTAGGGGTCGGGAGTTCGAATCTCCTCGAGTCCACCATAAAAAATCCTCACCCATT
>JBGVGH010000050.1:0-2425 GCA_045121575.1 Faecousia sp. | reverse complement strand
ACCGTTTTGCCCCGGGTAATGGCAGGGATCTCCTTACGCACCCGCAGCAGCCGTTTGTACCAGGAAAGCATATCCTTGTCCTGTCGACTTTCGTCCCACAGCATACCCCGGCGGCAGTCCGGATCTTTGGCACCAGTCATGGCCACCTCGTCACCGTAGTAGATCATAGGCATACCTGGTGTCAGAAGTTGCAGCGCGGCACATAGCTTCTGCCTATCCTTGTTTTCGCCACACAGATGGAGGATTCTTGCGGTATCGTGGCTGCCGATGAGGTTCCACATAAGATGATGAGCAGCGTTGTGGGTATTGCCCCGCTGAAAGCCCATGACACCCAGAAAACCGGAGGCGGTCAGTGTCCCTTCAGCGGCGTAGTCAAGCACTGCCCGATAGAAGGGGTAGTTCATGACGCTGTCCCACTGGTCGCCCTGCAAAAAGTCCGGAGCGTGGTGCCACACCTCCCCCACAATCAGCGCCTGGGGGAATTCCGCCTTAATTTGTGTGCGGAAATACTGCCAAAAACCGTGGGAAATCTCGTCCGCCACATCCAGCCTCCACCCGTCTGCTTTCGCTGTCCGCAGCCAGTAAAGCGCTACCTCTGTGAAGTAGTCCGCCGCGGCAGCGCAACGCAGATTTACCTTGGGCATGCCCCAGAAATAGCTGAAGCACTTGTAGTTGTGGCGCATGGGAATCGTACAAACCGGGAAGTTATTAATGTAATACCAGTCTTTATACCGGGAGTTTTCTCCCTTTTCTACCACATCCCTGAAGGCGAAAAACTCCGGGGAGGTGTGATTGAACACACCGTCCAGAATCACCCGCAGCCCCAGAGTGTGCGCCTTGTCCACCAGCGCCACCAAATCATCGGTAGTGCCGAAGGTGGGGTCGATGGTATAGTAATCGATGGTATCATACTTATGACAGGAGTTGGAGTGGAAGATGGGAGTTAGGTAGATCACATCCACTCCTAAGTCCGCGATGTAGGGAAGCTGCTGAATGATACCCTTCAGACTGCCCCCCAGAGCCGCATTGGCGGTGATGGGGGCCTGATACCAGATTTTGTCCTCCACTTCTTCGTGGCAGGCGAACCGGGAGGGGAATATCTGGTAGATAACCTTGTCGGATGCCCAGTCTGGAGCGATGAAGCGTTCTTCTTCCCGGAGGGTCTGGGGGCAGTCAAACAGCCTCTCGATATCATCAGGGAGGGTGTCTGTAAATCCGCTGTTTGAGAAGAACACCCGGTTACCCGCGTTGTCTTCCAGTTCAAAGCAGTAGCGCAGGCAGACTACCCTAAATTCCAACGCCACTTCGTAGTAGTCCCGAAGTCCGTCGCTGGCTACCCACTTCATGGGGGTAGTTTTACGGGTATCTCTGATTTTCAGGGGCAGGTACTTGTCCAGGGTATGAAGGGTCACGGACTTTATGTCGTCCTTTGCCGTCTGGAGCCGGAACAGAAATCTGCCCGATTCCAGACAATAGCAGTATCTCTGGGTGGCTTCATGCCAAAGAGCAGCGTAATTCATAACATTACCTCATTTTCCGATACAAGACTGAATCTCTGCCAGCAGCCAGTGCGCCACCGGGCGTACATCAGTACCGCCCGAACACATTCGTCCAAAGCCATACCTACATAAGCACCTACCGCCAGCCAGCCCAGCTTCACACCAAAGAGCCAGGTTCCGCCAGAGGCACACAGGAACATAAAGATAATTCCAATCGTCATTGGATAGATCGCATCGCCACTGGTTTTCAGGGCAAAGCCGTAGACCAAATTGGCAGACCGACCGATCTCCAGGAAGATATCCACGATCAGCAAAATACCCACCAGCCGGATCATGTCCGGGTTGTCGGTAAAGAGGCCCACAATAGGCTCCGAGAAGAGGGCAAAGAGACCCGAAACCACAACGCCCGCACCGATCCCCAACACCGCTGCCCGGCGGGTATCCCGCTTACAGGCTTCGATCTCACAGCCACCAATGTACCAACCTACCAGCACCGCATTGGCATGTGCCAGCGCAGCGGACACGCAGTAAGAGAAATTGGAGATCTGCAAAGCGTAAGATCGGGCAGTAACCTGCGCTCCGGTGGCATCCATCCTGTTAAGCATGCTGATGACCAGTGTGATAGCGATGTTATACAGAATAGTCTCCGTTGCCGCCGGCAGTCCCACCCGGATGATCTTCCGTAACACTTGCCGGCTTGCCGGAGGATTGGTGTCTTTTTCCGGCTTAATGCGGTACCTTGCGGCGATACACAACCACAACAGGTTTACCAGTCTCGAAATGCAGGTAGCCAGCGCCACACCAAAGACACCCCAGTGCATCACAAATAGAAACAACCCGTTCAGTACCACGTTAATGATATTGGCTGCCACCGTGGCAACCATGGTAGGTGTGGTATGCCCGAAAGACCGGAGGTAACTGGAAAG
>JBGVGH010000049.1:0-5690 GCA_045121575.1 Faecousia sp. | reverse complement strand
GGCCCGGCCTATATTCATCACAGCGCCGATATTCCGCAGGCGCTGCGGTGCATCCTGCGGTCAAAGGATTTTGACCACGGCACGGTCTGCGCTTCGGAGCAGAGCATCATTGTGGAAAAAGGGATGGAGCAGGCCGTCCGGGCGGAGGCGGAAAAGCTGGGCTTCTACTTTATGAACACCAAGGAAGCCGGCCAGCTGGCCAATCTTCTGTTTAAGCCCGGCGGCGGACTGAACCCGGACATTGTGGGAAAGCCCGCTGGGGCTTTGGCGGAAAAGGCAGGCTTCTCCGTCCCCGGCAGCGCCCGGATTCTGGTGGCCCGGGAGCAGGAAGCCGGCCCCACCCGCCCCTACTCCATGGAGAAGCTGTGCCCGGTGCTGGCCTTTTTCGTGATGGACAGCGAAGATGCGGTGCTGCAAAAGGCAGTGGAGGTGCTGCATCATGAGGGCAGCGGCCATACTTTTGCCATGCACTGCACTGACCGGGAAGTGATTCGCCGCTTTGCCATGGAAATACCTGTTTCCCGGTTTCTGGTGAACACCCCGGCAGCGCTGGGAGGCATCGGTGCCACCACCGGGCTGTTCCCTGCCCTGACTCTGGGCTGCGGTGCGGTGGGTGGCAGCAGCTCGTCTAACAACATTTCCCCGCTGGACCTCATCAACATCCGCCGGGTGGCCTGGGACACGGAAAAGGCGGTGCCAACCCCCGCCATTGACACAAGTCTGGTAGAAGCCCTCACCGCCAAAATTTTGGAGCGGCTCAACAGCCGCTGATTGAATGACGAAAGGAACGAATATTATGGACACCAATTCTCTGGGTATGATTGAAACAAAGGGCCTCATCGGCGCCATCGAAGCCGCCGACGCCATGGTCAAGTCCGCCAATGTACAGCTGGTGGGCAAGGAGCAGGTAGGCGGCGGCCTTGTCACCGTCATGGTGCGGGGCGATGTGGGCGCGGTGAAGGCCGCCACGGATGCCGGCGCCGCCGCCGCGGAAAAGGTGGGCGAGCTGATTTCCGTCCATGTCATCGCCCGTCCCCACACCGAAGTAGATGCCATTTTGCCCAAGGGGCGGGGCAATTCTTCGCCCGCCGCAGGCAAGTAAATGCTCTACACCGAGGAAACGGTAAAGGCCAACATCCGCAACCGGGACGGCAAACGGGTCTTTTTCCTGGGCAGCGGCGATTCCCTGACTCCCTCCGCCCGGGACTTTCTGCTGCGGCAGCGCATTGAAATTCGCCCCGGCAGTGAAGCCAAAATTACCGAATACTGCCTGCCGGACGGCTTTTCCCTGGGTGAAAAGCCGGAACACATGACCCATCTGCGGGGCAATATTCTCGTGCCCAAAACACACCCCGTCATTGCCTTTCGGGGTGCCATGGACACCCTGCAGGCGGAGCTGCTGCTGGCGCAACTGGCAGTTGCCCCCGCCATGAAGCCCCAGGTGGGAGAAATTCTGGATTTGGCCCGAAACATCCTGCGCTGGGAAGTGATGGAGGAACCAGCTGTCTGCCCCACCCTCTGCGGTTTGACCCCGGAGCAGCAGCGGGAACACTCTCACCGGCCGGAGGTATATTATCATCAGCCCCATTTTATGCCGTCGGATGGGGATGGGCCTGCCCTGCTGCAGCTCAACCGTGCCCGCTGCGCCGCCCGCAGTGCGGAGCTTGCCGCCGCCCACGCCTTTGAAAGCGCAACCGGCGGTTGCGGGCGGCCGGATATTTTACAGCTGCTCAACCGCATGAGCAGTATGCTCTATATTCTGATGATTCGGCTGAAAGCAGAAGCCTGAAAGGAGGAAACCATGCAGGAATCCGAAATACAAACCATTTGCCATGCGGTGCTGGAGCGGATTTTTGTGCCGCTGGAAGCCTCCGCCCGCCATGTGCATCTGACCAGAGCCCAATGCCTGACTTTGTTCGGCACGCCGCTGACCCCTGCCCGTCCCCTGTCCCAGCCGGGGCAGTATCTTTCCCAGCAAAGAGTTACCATCATCGGCCCCAAAGGGCGGCTGGAAAATGTGGCGGTTTTGGGCCCGGCGCGGAAAGAGGCACAGGTGGAGATTTCCCTCACCGATGGGCGGCTTCTTGGCGTCGCACCCCCCATCCGGGAATCCGGCGATGTCAAAAACACCCCCGGCATCACCCTCTTAGGGCCCCAGGGCCGATTGGTGCTGCCCTACGGCGTCATTGCCGCCCAGCGTCATGTCCACCTGACCCCGGAAAGTGCCGCCCATTTTGGGGTAAAGGACAAGCAGCTGGTCACGCTGCAGGTCTATACTGACCGCCCTGTTCTCTTTCAGGATGTTCTGGTGCGGGTGCGGGCAGATTTTGCCCCGGCGGTGCATCTGGACTTTGACGAGGCCAACGCCTGCGGCCTGAAGCCCGGAGATTTGGGGAGGCTGCTTCCATGAAAAAAGCCTATCTTCTGGGAAACGCCCCGGACGGCCTGGATTTTGACTATGTCAGTCAGCCCCCCTTTGAGGCGGTGGTCATCGGCTCCCTTTCCCTGGGACAGCTGCTGCACTTTTCCGATGAAACGGTGCTGTCGGCCCTGTCGCGGGGCATGCCGGTGTATCTCTACACGCCAGGTCTGCCCCAGGCCCCGGGAAATCGCCCACTGGCGGCTTCCCTGAGCAGTGCTCAGCGGGAGCTGAAAAACTGGGGGGTTCTCTTTACCGACGGCTCCCGCCGCCGCATTGTCACCGCGGAGGAGGCCCGGCTGCTGCGCCGCAGCCATCAAATGCCCGCCCCCGGTGCGGTGCTCACCCCCTTGGCAAAAGAAATTCTGGAGGGATTGGATTGAAAATCGGAACAGTCACCGGCTCCGTCTGGGCCACCCGCAAGGCTGGGTGTCTGGCGGGGCATACCTTCCTCGTGGTCTATACCGGCATGGAGGAGCTGGTCGCCGCCGATCAGGTGGGCGCCGGTCCGGGGGATCAGGTGCTGCTGGTCACAGGTCAAACCGCCGCCAAATACTGCATGGACGCTCCTGTGGACGCAGTGGTGGTGGCCATTGTGGACAAGCACCGCACCACGGAGGTGTAAACATGCCCGTTTATGAAATCATCATCTGGATTATGGCGGTTTTTGCCCTGATGGGCGCGGCTGACCGGCTTTTGGGCAACCGGCTGGGGCTGGGGAAGCGGTTTGAGGAGGGCATCCTCGCCATGGGCTCGCTGGCCATGGCCATGATTGGTGTGATTGCCCTCTCCCCTGTTCTGGCGGCGCTGCTGAAGCCGGTGGTGGTGCCGGTCTTTTCCATGCTGGGGGCAGATCCTGCCATGTTTGCCGGGACGCTTTTAGCCTGTGACATGGGCGGTGGCTCTCTGGCCATGGAGCTGACGGACAACCCGGAGGCCGCCATGCTGGGCGGCGTGCTGACTGGCTCCATGCTGGGTGCCACCGTGGTTTTCACCATCCCGGTAGCGCTGGGCATCTTGCAGCCGGAGGACCGCCCTGCTCTGGCAAAAGGGGTGCTGTGCGGCATTGTCACCATCCCGGTGGGCATTTTCGCAGGCGGGCTGGCGGCAGGGTTTCCTGTGGGCATGGTGGCACGGAACCTGGTGCCCATTCTCCTCATTGCTGCTTTGATTGCCCTGGGGCTGTGGCGGGCGGAAAAAGCCATGATTCGCGGCTTCACCGTTTTCGGCAAAATCGTCACCGCCATGATTACTGTGGGGCTGGCTGCCGCCATCGTCGAAAGTCTGACCGGGTTTGCGCTGATTCCCGGTCTGGCGCCCATTACGGAGGGGTTTGAAACCGTGGGTGCCATTGCCATTGTGCTCGCCGGTGCTTTCCCGCTGGTATTTGCCGTGACAAAGGTGCTGGAAAAGCCGCTGATGAAGCTGGGAAAACGGCTCGCCATCAACGACACAGCCGCCGCCGGACTGATTGCCAGCCTTGCCAACTCCATTGCCACCTTTGGCATGGTCAAAGATATGGACAGCCGTGGAAAAGTCATCAACATTGCCTTTGCGGTGTCCGCCGCCTTTGTACTGGGTGACCATTTGGGCTTTACCGCAGGCTTTGCGCCCCAAATGCTGCTGCCGGTCATCGTGGGAAAGCTGACAGGCGGCATCAGTGCAGTGGTGGTTGCCCTTTTCCTGACGAAAAAACAGGAAACGGTGTAACCTTGCTTTTGATTGCGCCATCCCTTGACGAAGCCGGAAAAATATGCTAAAATACGGCTGTTCGTCGCTATGGTGGAATAGGTAGACACCGCAGACTTAAAATCTGCTGAGGGCAACCTCGTACCGGTTCGAGTCCGGTTAGCGGCACCAGAAAAAAGCACGCCTTGTGGCACCTGCCGTAGAGCAGGTGCCACAGTTATATTCGCCTGCGGCGAGTTCTATTGCTTCGCAGTGGTATTCGGCTATCGCCGAGTGATATTCGCTACGCGAGCTTGAGAGGCGAATATAATATCACTGCGACCACAGAGTTGCAAAGCAACTCGGAGCAATATCACTGTTGCTTGCAACAATATCACGCTGACACGGTCAGCATATCACTTCCAATTTGATACGGCATTTGTGTCTACAAAAGCAGTGCTTCGTATGCCTTAATTAAGGACATACGAAGCACTGCATTTTTTATATATTCATTTCGTTAATCGATTTTACCGATGAATCGGTAGTAGATCTCTATCTCTTGGTCGCGGTATCCGTCCTCGGTTGTTGTGCCTTGGTGAATAACGATCTTCTCGATCAGTTCGTTGAGCAGAGGGGCTGTCAATTCCGTGACCTCGGTGTACTTCCGTATCAGTGAGATCCAACGCTCAGCGTTTCGCTCGGTTTCGGCGTTTTCGGACAGTTTGGTTTTGAGCGCGGAGATCTTTTCTTCAAGCTCCATCTGCTCGTCTTGATACTTGTGCAAAAGCATATCGTAATTACGCTCGGCAATCTTGCCCATCGCGTGATCCTCATATAGCTTTGCAAACATCGTATCAATTTCCTTTTGCCGCTTAAGAGATTTGTTAAGCTCTTTTTTTGCAATATCCGTTTCGCTTACCCGTTGCTTTTGACCGTTTTTCAAGAGATGGTCTAATAGCTGTTTTTCATCATTTTGCGCCAATGATACCCAATACTGAAGTCTCACAAGAACCACATTACACAAGGTCTTATAATTGATAAGATGATTCGTACACCTTTCCTTGCCGTATTGAGCGTAAGTTGAACACTCAAACGCACGATAAACGCTGTCCTTGTATTTCCTTTGCTTGATCCTCATCGAGCTCTCGCAATCAGCACAACGGATCAATCCCGCAAAGATGTGTGTCGAGCCGCTTTTGCATGGGCGCTTTCTTTGATTTACGTGAGCTTGTACTTGCTCCCATACATCTAAAGAGATCAGAGGTTCGTGTGTGTTCTCCACCCGATACCAATCATCCTCATCTGACAAATACTGCTTTTTGTTCTTAAAGGAAACGTATTTACGTCGGTAATGGATGCTATTACCGATGTAGGTCTCATCTCGCAAGATAAAGCCTATTTGCGGATTTGTCCAAAGATACTTTTGATTTTCGGGTTTGCCCTCAAACAGATGTGAAAAGAATCCGTATCTTTCGTATTGCCTCCAAGATGGACTGGGTATCTTCTCGGCTTCTAAAGCTCTACGAATGCGATTCGGTCCCATTCCCGTGGTCGCAAGGGTGAAAATCTTTCGTACCACCCACGCGGTCTCCTCATCGGGAAC
>JBGVGH010000048.1:0-1557 GCA_045121575.1 Faecousia sp. | reverse complement strand
CGAATGGCGATCCGCTGCTGCTCAGAGGAAAAGTAGCCGTCCATATTGGCATCCATCGGCTCAAACTCAATGGGAACCGGGGCAGAGCGCCGCAGGGCTTCCATGAAAACCTCAAAGTTCTGCACATTCCCCGACAGATTGGAGGCCAGCTCCGGTAAAGGCTTTCCGTCCGTCTGGCTCAGGTCAAAAACCTTCACAGGACGGAACATCGGAATCTCAATTTCCTTTTCTTCGGTGACAATTCGCCCGTCCTTATCCAGAATAGGAGCCTTTGTGTCCGGGTCCAGCTTCTGCTCCTCGATTTTCTTTTTATAGGGTGTAGGCGCGATGATGGTAATACCATGCTCGCCCTTTTTCACATGGCGCTCAAACTGGTTTTTCCACTTGTTGAAGCCAGCGACCAGCGTAGCATCCGGCTTCTGCATATAGATGAGCATGGTGTTGTTGACCGAATAGCGGTGGAAACGGGACATCACCGACAGGTAACGTATATACTTCTCGCTCTCGAACAGCTCCTTGATACCCTGTTCGATGCCCTCGGTGATTTCCCGCAATCGCTCCCGGTTGGTTGGTTTATTATCAGGCATGGTTGTCACTCTCCTTTCTTCGCCTTGGGTTTGGGCGGTGCATATCCGGCAGCCTTTGCCCGTTCACTGGCAGCTTTGCGGCGCTCGGCGCTGTAAGGCTCCCGAACCGATACGCAGCGTTTGGGGACTACAAAGGTATGCCGGTCCTTTTTCACGATCTGATCCGGGTATTTTTCCGACAGCCGCCGCAGCTTCTCCAGCAATCTGGCATCATGGGTGTAAACCTCTGCGGTGGCCTCGGCCTGGTTGTAGAGGATAATGGTTTCCTGTTCATAGAGGGAGAGCTTCATCGTTTACCGCCTTTCTGCCTGTCAAACTCCAGCCTGAAGCTCACATACTGCCCATCGTCCTCCAGCACCACGGTGGCATCGTAGGTTTTGCCGGTCTTTTCGGAATAACAGCCGGTGAGCCGTGCGCGGCCATCTTTGAGAAGGGCTGCCACCACCACCTTGGTAGGCTGCTTTTTCTTGGCGGCCCACCACTTGTTATTTTTCCAGATTGCAAATCTGCAAGCTTCGTTCTGACAGAAGAATCCTTTTTGCATTTCTGCAACCTCACCGCCGCAGCGCGGACAGCGGCCCACTACTTCACGGGGCGGGGAGAACAGATACTCGGTGCCTTTTATCACCTGATAGGTCCCCACCAGTTCCCGGAGCATAGCAGAGATCCCGGCCATGAAGTCCTCCGGGGGAAGCTCGCCGCACTCAATCTCGCCCAGCCGGTACTCCCACTCGGCGGTCAAAAGGGGCGATTGTAGCTGCTCCGGCAGCACGGTAATCAGGGATACCGCATCATGGGAAGGCATGAGCTGTACGATTTTTTTGCTCTTTTTCCGTTCCAGAAAGCCCGCAGACACCAGCTTTTCCAGAATACCGGCACGGGTAGCCGGGGTTCCCAACCCCTTACGCTCGGCATCCTCCGGCATATCCTCTTTCCCGGCAGTCTCCATAGCAGAAAGCAGGGTATCCTC
>JBGVGH010000047.1:0-69458 GCA_045121575.1 Faecousia sp. | reverse complement strand
CAATTTCGTGGACGATGTGGATATTCCCGTTATTTCCGAGCCTATCATCACACAAACAACCTATGAACGCAGAAAAACGGCGTGACCTTCGGGTCACACCGTTCTCTGCAACAAAATAGTTACTTGTCACTATTAAGCCTTGAAAATAAAGGCTTTCGGCGTTGTTGGCTGGCGTCGCAAAAGGGACTTGAACCCCCGACCCCACGCTTAGGAGGCGTGTGCTCTATCCAACTGAGCTATTGCGACGTATCTATTTTTAGGTGCAGTCCGGAGAAAAACCGGACTGACAACCTATATTCACTTTTTAGTAGGCAACCGTATCTACGCCACCTTAGGAGGCGGCCGCTCTATACAACTGAGCTACTAGGGCGTATAGTTTTGCAAAATTGTAACTTTAATATTGTAGCGGAAAAAAAGGAAACTGTCAATGAAAAATCGGCACTTTTTTCACCCTGCGCCGCATATAATGGTGCAATCCGGACATAAAGGAGTGTGGCACATGGAGCGGGAAGAAGAACGGGACATTGACGACCTGATTTTTGGCGATGAAGAATGGCATCCCAGCGAGCGATAAGAAACCGGGCAGCTTTGCCCGGTTCTTTTTTGGAAAAAATCAAATTTTCCTCTTTACAGCGGCAAACTTTTCGGATATAATAAACCGAAATGTCTTAATATGGAGATTGTGTGCCATGAATATTGAATTTGACAGCTACCGGCAGAAGCTCAATGACTGCCGCCCCGCGCTGGACGGCCTTGCCGAATCTCTGAACCTGACCGGCCTGCGCAATGAGCTGGAGCGTCTGCACGCCATGCAGGAAGCCCCCGGCTTCTGGGATGACCCGGACAAGAGCCAGAAAATTGTGGTGAAGGTCAAGCAGATTGAATCCAAAATTGAAAAGTACGAGGCCATGTGTTCCACCTGGGACGACATGATGACCATTTGCGAAATGGCAGCGGAGGAGGATGACGACTCCATGCTCGACGAGCTGAAGGAAGGCTATGCCTCTCTGACAAAGCGGATGGAGGCATGCCGTCTGGAAACTTTGCTTACTGGCAAGTACGATAAGAACAATGCCCTCATGAGCTTCCAGGCCGGCGCAGGCGGCACCGAGGCCCAGGACTGGTGCCAGATGCTCTACCGGATGTACACCCGCTGGGCAGAGCGCAGCGGCTTCACCTACCAGATCATGGACTATCAGGAGGGCGACGAAGCAGGCCTGAAGTCCGCCACCATCATGATTACCGGCGAAAATGCCTACGGCTTCCTCAAGGGGGAGAACGGCGTGCACCGTCTGGTGCGGGTTTCTCCCTTTGACTCCAATGCCCGCCGCCAGACCTCTTTCTCCGCCATCGAGGTCATCCCCGAAATCGAGGACGAGTCGGAGGACTTTGAGATTCGGCCCGAGGACTATGAAATGCAGGTTTACCGCTCCTCCGGCGCGGGCGGTCAGAAGGTCAACAAGACTTCCTCCGCTGTCCGTCTGATTCACAAGTCCGGCATCGTCGTGTCCTGCCAGACCGAGCGGAGCCAGTTCCAGAACAAGGAAACCTGTCTGCGGATGCTGCGCTCCAAGCTGGTGGAAATCCGGGAGCGGGAGCATCTTGCCAACATTGCCGACATCAAGGGTGTGCAGCAGAAAATCGAATGGGGCAGCCAGATTCGCAACTATGTCTTTATGCCCTACACCCTGGTCAAGGATACCCGCACCGGCTGCGAAACCGCCAATGTCAACGCGGTGATGGACGGCGCGCTGGACCCCTTTATCGAGGCATACCTCAACTGCCTGGCCAGCGGCAACTGGGTGACAAAATAAATTGTAAAAAAGTCCCGTTTTGGGGCTTGCAATATGAAATTATCCATGTTATAATACTTGGGCTATTTATGTATCGCCAATTTTTTGACGATGATTACTGGATGATATCCGCAATACGCAGCAGACGCTGTCAGCGGAGGGAGGTATAGAAATGGAAATCCTGAAGTATATTCTCATCGCGCTGGAGGTTATTGCCAGTGTCGCTCTGATTGTGGTGGTTCTGCTGCAGTCCGGCAAGGAGGCTGGCCTGTCCGGTGCCATCGCCGGCAACACCGACACCTACATGGGCAAGAACAAGGGTAACACCCTGGACAAGCTGGCTTCCAAGGCTACCAAGTGGATTGCGCTGGCCTGGGGCGTTCTGACTCTGGTTCTGAACCTGATCTGATTGAATATGGAAACCACAGGGGAAACCCTGTGGTTTTTATTTTTATGGGAATGGACATTCTGCCCCGGCTGTGATAAAATAGGCGCAGAACAAACGCAAAGGAGAGTTGTTTATGCAAGCAATCAAGCTGGCAGGGCTGGAACCTGCCTCTGTTTTCGGTTATTTTGAGGAAATCTGCTCCATGCCCCATGGCTCCGGCAACACGAAAATCATCAGCGATTATCTGGTGAATTTCGCAAAGGAACAGGGCCTTGCCTACATCCAGGATGAGCTGAACAATGTGATTATTTTCGTGCCCGGCACCTGCGGGATGGAGGGGCACGACCCTGTCATCATCCAGGGACACATGGACATGGTGTGCGAGAAGGATGCCGACTGCCCCGTTGACATGGAGCGGCAGGGGCTGGATGTTACTCACGACGGCACCTATGTCTTTGCCAACGGCACCACCCTGGGCGGCGATGACGGCATCGCCGTGGCCTATGCGCTGGCACTGGCGGCGGACAGAAGCATCGCCCACCCGCCTCTGGAGCTGGTGATTACCGTGGACGAGGAGACCGGTATGTTTGGCGCGGCGGGCATTGACCTGTCCATGCTGAAGGGCCGGATGCTGCTGAACATCGACTCGGAGGAGGAAGGAATCTTCACCGTGTCCTGCGCCGGCGGTGCCCGCTCCACAATTCTGCTGCCCGTTTCCCGCAAGCCTGTGGGCGGTCCGGTGGTTCGCCTGGTGGTGCAGGGGCTGCAGGGCGGCCACTCCGGTGTGGAAATTCACAAAAACCGGGCCAATGCCAACAAGGTGATGGGAGAGTATCTGCGCCGGGTGGCAGAGAAGATGCCCCTGAGCCTGGTTTCCTTCGGCGGCGGCTCCAAGGACAATGCCATCCCCCGTTCCTGCGAGGCGACCTTTGTGGCCCTGGGCAACGACATGGCCTTTATCAATGACATTGCCGCCGCATTGCAGGCGGAAATCCGCAGCGCGTATGCCGAGCCGGAAGCGGTGGTGGATGCGTTCAATGTGGAAGCCATGGGCGGCAACGCCCTTTCCCCGGGGGACAGCCGGAAGGCCATCGACCTGGTCTGCGCGCTGCCCAATGGCGTCCAGGCCATGAGCCAGCAGATTCCGGGTCTGGTGCAGACCAGCCTGAATCTGGGCGCGCTGAAGCTGCTGGACGGGGAGCTGAAGCTGACCTTCTCTGTCCGCAGCAGCGTCAACCGGGAGAAGGAGGAGCTGCTGGCCCGGCTGCGCGCCATCGCGGAGGAATTTGGCGGCAGCTACAGCCAGTCCGGCGAATATCCCGCCTGGGAGTATAAAGAGGATTCCCTCCTGCGGGATACCATGGTGCAGGTCTACGCCGACCTGTACGGCAAGCAGGCGGAGGTGGTGGCCATCCACGCGGGCCTGGAATGCGGATTGCTGGGCGAAAAACTGCCTGGTCTGGACGCGGTATCCATCGGCCCGGAGATGCACGACATCCACACCAGCCGGGAAAGACTGGGAATCGCCTCGGTGGGCCGCACCTGGGAGTTTGTCAAAGCGGTGCTCAAAGCCCTGTAAATAAAAACGGAGCCGCCCATCGGGCGGCTCCGCTGCGTTTTGAGAATCACGGCGCTTTTCGCGCCACAATCAGATAGCGGTGAATGGTTCCCTGAATTTGACCGTCACGCTCCAGGATTTCCTGCATTTTAAGGAGGGCGTCCAAACATTTTTCCACGGAAAAATTGGGGAATTCCCAGGGAATGACCCGGGCAAACCAGACAAACGCCCCCACATCATAAAAGCGGATGGGACGGAAGGCTTCTTCGGCCCGGAGAATTTCGAAGCCGCTGCGCTCAAACACCGCCTGCTGGGCGCGCAGATGCAGATGGGGGAAGGGGTTTTCCGTGCCGGGCAGCACCATCTCCACCAAATCCCGGTCATTGTCGCCGCCTACCTGCTCGGTGATAAACAGGCCATTGGGGCGCAGCAGGCGAAACAGCTCCCGGGCGTCAAATTCGCCGTGCCGATTGATAATCAAATCAAAGGATTCGTCCCCAAATGGAATGTGGGATGGGTCACTGCACGCCCGAAAGTCGATGCCCAGCGGCAGCAGCCGTTTTTCACACAGCGCCGCATTGGGCGCATAGCCTTCCGTCGCTGCGGTGCGGTCGTGGGGGTGGCTCAGGGAAAGCAGAAATTCTCCGCCGCCGGTGTCGTAGTCCAATAATTTCAGGTCGTCACGCAGATGCTGACGAACAATTTTTTCGTAATCCCAGGGTAAATCATTTTCTTCCTCATATCGACCCCGCAGATGGGAAAAATCCCAGCCGTGTATATGGGCGATGTCCTCCTCCTGCTGCCAGAGGGCTTTATAGTGCGCTTTATCCATACCTGCCTCCCGTTGTGTCGGTTTGTAACCAGTATAACATGGCACAGACCAAAGTCAACGGCATATTTGCGCACTTGTCCACATATCATCGGGCAGGGGGGATGAGATGGGACGCAAACGGCCGATTTTTTACAATGCGCTGATGCTGACAGGGGTGAACCTGCTGCTGCGTCTGGTGTCCACCTCCTTTCAGGTGTTTATTTCCGGGCGAATCGGCGCTTCCGGGGTGGGGCTTTTGCAGCTGGTGCTGTCGGTGGGAAACCTGTCCATGACAGCCGGCGTTGCCGGGGTGCGGACGGCAACCATGTATCTGACGGCGGAGGAGCTGGGAAAGAAGCGGGCGCAGAATGTCAGCTGGATACTCTCCAGCTGCGTGGTTTACAGCCTGATTTTCAGCTGCGCCGTGGGGGCGGGGGTGTATGCCTTTGCGCCGAAAATCGCAGCAATCTGGATAGGAAGCAGCCAGACGGTGGGTGCCATCCGGCTGCTGGCGGTGTTTCTGCCGGTGAGTTGCCTGTCCGGGGTGATGATTGGCTATTTTACCGCCGCCAACCGCATCGGCACCCTGGCGGCGGTGGAGGTGGCGGAGCAGCTTTGCTCCATGGGGGTGACCGCGTCGGCCCTGCTTTTGTGGGCAGGGAAGGACATTGGACGGGCCTGCCAGGCGGTGGTGCTGGGAAGCTGCGTGGGAAGCTGCCTGACTTTGCTTTCGCTCATGGTGCTGCGGCTGCTGGAGCGGGCCGGAGCGGGGCCACGCATTCCTGTTGCCCGCCGGCTGACGACGGTGGCACTGCCGCTGGCGGTGGCGGACGATTTGAAAATGGGCATCACCACCACGGAAAATCTCATGGTGCCCAAGCGCCTGGCACTTTACACCGGGGCGGGGGACGCTCTGGCTCAGTTCGGGACGGTGTGTGGCATGGTGTTTCCGGTGCTGATGTTTCCGGCGGCCATTTTGTATGGACTTTCGGATTTGCTGATTCCGGAAATGGCCCGGTGCAATGCCGCCGGCAGCCGCAGACGCATTCGCTACCTTGCCCGGCGGAGTCTGCGCCTGGCCCTCTTTTACGGCATCGCCTGCGGCGGGGTGCTTTTCCTGCTGGCAGAGCCGCTGTGTGTTTTGCTGTACCGCAGCGGGGAGGCAGGGGAGTACCTGCGGTGGTTTGCCCTGCTTGCACCCATGCTCTACTGCGACGCGGTGGTGGATGCCATGAACAAGGGGCTGGGGCAGCAGACCGTCTGTGTCCGCTTCAACATCCTCACCTCGGTGATGGATGTGCTGGGGCTGTATTTTCTGCTGCCGGTGTGGGGAATCCGGGGGTATTTTGTCAGCTTTTTCGTCAGCCACGCGGTCAACGCGGTGCTGAGCCTGGGGCTGCTGCTGAAAATCACCGGTCTGCGCATCCCGCTGCATGTGCCCTGGCTGTCGGTGGGGGCGATGGTGGCGGCGGTGCTGGGGGCGGATTTGCTGACAAATCCGGCGCTGAAAGTGGTATCTTACCTGGCACTGGTGTTTTCCAGCCTGTATTTGACGGGGAGTCTCTATGCCGAGGATGTGCGCTGGCTTGCCGGATTGCCGGGATTGCAAAAAAAGAGAGAAATTTCTTGATTTTTTGAAAAATAACATTTGACAAACGGCAAGTTCTTCTATATAATATCTAAGCATGATTGTGAAGAAGGGGGATACTATGCTGTTAGGACTTTCCAAGATTATAGATTGTCCCGGCGCCAGCGTTCCTTTTTCTGCCAGCATCGATCTGAGTGATCTTCGCTTCGGCACCTGCAACCCCGTATCCGAGCCGGTGAATGCCCAGGGCATCATCCGCAATACGGCTGGGGTTCTGATGATGACAGGCTCCATTACCACCTGTCTGCATGGTGTCTGCGACCGCTGCGCCGCCGAATTTACCCGGGATGTGGAAATTCCCATCAATGTGGTTCTGGTGACGGAGCTGTCCGACGAAGAAAACGAAGATGAATGGGTATTCCCTCTGGAGGGGGACAATGCAGACCTGGAGGATATTGTCCGCACGGTGTTCGTGCTGAACATGGATTCCAAGCTGCTGTGCCGGGAGGACTGCAAGGGCCTTTGCTGCCGCTGCGGTCAGAACCTGAACGAAGGCCCCTGCCATTGCCAGAAGGAACTCGATCCCCGTTTTGCTGCTTTAAAGCAGCTTCTGGAAAAGTAAAATAATAATGAAAGCTGTTTAAAAGCAGTTCTACCAAGGAGGTGTCATCCATGGCTGTCCCTAAGTGTAAAGTGTCCTCTGCTCGTCGCGACAAGCGTCGTGGCTCCAACTGGAAGCTGTCCGCTCCCAGCGTTACGGTTTGCCCCAAGTGTGGCGAGCCCACTCAGCCCCACAGAGCCTGCAAGGCTTGCGGTTCCTACAAGGGCCGTCAGGTCCTGGCCGCCAAGGCTGACTAAGGCAGGAAAAGTTAGGAGGAAGGCGGAAGCCTTCCTCTTTTTCCTTTTGTGGGAGAATCCGCAGGTTTTTATTGCTTTTATTTGAAATCTGTGGCATAATAAGAAAAATGTGCCTTGAGCGGAAAGGAAGTGTTACCATGGCAAAACCTTTGGTAGCGATTGTTGGACGGCCCAATGTGGGCAAGTCCATGCTGTTTAACAAGCTGACGGGCCGCCGCACCTCCATTGTGGAGGACACCCCCGGCGTAACCCGTGACCGTATTTACGGTGACTGCGAATGGTGCGGGCATCACTTTTCTCTGGTGGACACCGGCGGTATTGAGCCGAACACCGAAAATGATATGCTGAAATTCATGCGCCGCCAGGCGGAAATCGGCATTGAGCTGGCTGACTGCATCGTGATGGTGGTGGATGTCCACACCGGCGTGACCGCCGCTGACCAGGATGTGGCCACCATGCTGCGCAAGTCCGGCAAGCCGGTGGCGGTGGCGGTGAACAAGTGCGACTCCATCGGCCCGGTGAATCTGGCGGTGTATGAGTTCTACGGCCTGGGCATCGGTGATGTGTTTGAAGTGTCTGCCCTCCATGGCCACGGCACCGGCGATTTGCTGGACTGGTGCGTGGAGCAGTTCCCGGAGGATGGGGAGGATGAGGACGAGGAAGGCATCGTCAAAGTGGCCATCGTGGGTAAGCCCAATGTGGGCAAGTCCAGCCTGCTCAACCGGATTCTGGGAGAAGAGCGGGTCATTGTTTCCAATGTGGCCGGCACCACCCGGGACGCCATCGACAGCTATTTTGAAAACGAAACCGGCAAGTATTGCCTCATCGACACCGCCGGTATGCGCCGCCGGAGCCGCATTGACGATGCCATTGAAAAATACTCCAATATGCGCACCATCAATGCCATCGAGCGGGCAGATGTGTGCCTGATCATGATTGACGCCAACGACGGTGTCACCGACCAGGACACCAAGATTGCAGGCCTGGTTCATGAGGCGGGAAAAGCCGCCATCATTGTGGTGAACAAATGGGACGCGGTGGAGGACAAGGAAACCAACACCATGCGGGACAAGGAGCTGGCGGTCAAGGACGGCCTGAGCTATATGACCTATGCGCCGGTGGTGTTCCTGTCGGCGCTGACGGGCCAGCGGGTGGATAAGCTGTTCCCCCTCATTCAGGAGGTGTACAGGCAGAATACCAGCCGCATCACCACCGGTGCGCTGAACTCCATTCTGGCCGATGCCACTGCCCGGGTGCAGCCCCCCTCTGACAAGGGCCGCCGCCTGAAGATTTATTATATGACCCAGGCGGGTACCAAGCCGCCCCATTTCATCATTTTCTGCAACGATGCCCGGCTTTTCCATTTCTCCTATCAGCGGTATCTGGAAAATCAGATTCGGGATGTGTTTGGCCTGAAGGGTACGCCTGTGCGCATCACCATCCGCCAAAAGGGAGATAAAGAGGAATAAGCTATGTGGTATCCCATTTTGATTGCGTTTCTGGTTTCTTATCTGCTGGGAAACCTCAATGGCTCCGTGTGCATTTCGACCCTGAAAGCCAAGGAGGATGTGCGCAGCCACGGCAGCGGCAATGCAGGACTGACCAATTTTGTCCGCAATTACGGCACGGCAGGTTCTCTGCTGGTGATTTTAATTGACGGCGGAAAGACGGCGCTGGCCTGCCTGCTGGGCGGCCTGCTTCTGCAGCCCTATGGCCTGCAAAAGGAAGGGCAGATGCTGGGCGCGGTGGCTGTGACGCTGGGACACAATTTCCCGGCGACATTGGGCTTCCGGGGCGGCAAGGGCATCCTCTGCGGCGCGGTGGCGGCACTGTGCGTGGACTGGCGGATTTGCGCGGTTCTGCTGACGGTGTTTGTCATCACGGTGGCCCTGACCCGGCTGGTGTCCCTGGGCTCTGTGCTGGGCGCGGCGGGATTTGCGATTGGATTTGGCGTGCTGTACTGGCATCAGCCCTGGGTGGCCGCCGGCGGCATTTTCCTGGGGGTGCTTGCAATCGTGATGCACCGGAAGAATATTGTCCGGCTGCTCCAGGGAACGGAATCCAAGCTGGTTTTGAAAGGAAAGAAGAAATGAAAACTGCGGTAGTCGGAAGCGGCGGCTGGGGCACGGCCCTGGCTTTGGTGCTGTGCCGAAACGGCCATGATACGGTGCTGTGGTCTCATAACCCGGAAAAGGCGGCTGCGCTGTGCGTCAGCCGGGAAAATCCCATGCTGAAGGGCGTTTTCCTTCCGCCGGAACTGGATATTTCTGCCGACCCGGCCTGTGTCAGCGGAAGAAAGCTGGTGGTCATTGCCAGCCCCTCTTTTGCCATTGCCAATGTGTGCCGGACGGTTGCGCCCTATCTGGATGGGGATGCGGTGCTGGTGTCCGTGACCAAGGGCATTGACAAGGACACCCAACTGCGCATGAGCCAGATTGTGGAGCGGGAAACCGGCCACAGCGTGGTGGCTCTCACCGGGCCCAGTCACGCTGAGGAGGTGGCCCGGGGCATTCCCACCGGATGCGTGGCGGCCAGCCCCAATCAGGCGTTGGCGGAGCTGGTGCAGGATGCCTTTATGAGTGATACCTTCCGGGTCTATACCAGCCCGGACATCATTGGCGCGGAGCTGGGCGGCGCTCTGAAAAATGTCATCGCCCTGTGCGCCGGTGTCTGCGACGGCCTGGGCTATGGGGATAACACCCGTGCAATGCTCATGACCCGGGGCCTGACGGAGATTGCCCGGCTGGGCGTTTCCATGGGCGCGCAGAAGGATACGCTGGCGGGCCTGGCGGGCGTGGGGGACTTGATTGTGACCTGCACCTCCCAGCATTCCAGAAACCACAGAAGCGGCGTTCTCATCGGCCAGGGGAGAAGCCCCCAGCAGGCCATGGAGGAAGTGGGCGCTGTGGTGGAAGGATATTACGCCACGGAATCCGCCTGGATTCTGGGACAGCAGCAGGGCGTGGAGATGCCCATTGTGGGCGCGGCCCACGCGGTGCTGTACGAGGGCGTTCCTGCCCGGGAAGCGGTGCAGAAGCTGCTGACCCGGCAGAAAAAGGCGGAATCCGAGGACGCCGGCTGGCTTTCCTGAGAAATAGAAAGGGCGTGACCGAAAAGGTCACGCCTTTTGAATGCAAAAAACAGGGGAGAGGACACAAAAAACGGCATTGCAGAAGCAATGCCGCGTTTTATGCGTTTATCAGACAGCCCGCTCAACCTTGTTGGAACGGAGGCATCTGGTACAAGCGTACACATGGCACGGAGTACCGTTGACAACAGCCTTGACCCGCTTCACATTGGGCTTCCAGGTACGGTTGGAACGTCTGTGGGAGTGGGAAACCTTAATACCAAAGGTAACACCCTTACCGCAAAAATCACACTTCGCCATTCGTTGCACCTCCTATCCGAATCGAAATCCACGAAATGACGCCCTTTACAGGTGCTTGAATATGATAGCAGAGATTTGGAAAAAATGCAAGTACTATTTTCACATTTTTTCAGTTTTTTGAAAAATTTATTGCTATTCCGGCTTCGGGCCGCTATAATAACCATATCAACAGGAAAGAGGTGGCAGCATGGCGGATATTTACAGCATTTTGCTCAAAACCATGGTGGAAGAATTTGACCTGCAGGTGGAATACGCCTCCACGGATTATGATTCCGTTCGCATGACGGTGGCGGATGTGGCCCGTCCGGGCCTGCTGCTGGCGGGATTCTTTGACCATTTTGAGCATCACCGGCTGCAGGTGCTGGGCAATGTGGAGATGAGCTATCTGGGCAAGCTCCCGGAAAGCCAGCGGGAAGAAATCTATGACCGGCTGTTCGGTTTCAAGATTCCGGCGCTGCTGGTGGCAAGGGGGTTGCAGCCTGACCCCATCTGCATCGCCATGGCAAAAAAGCACGATGTGACCCTGCTTCGCACCAAGGAGGCCACATCGGTCATTGTTTCGTCGCTGATTTCCTACCTCAGCGATGAGATGGCCCCCCGCATCACCCGGCACGGCGTGCTGGTGGAGGTCTACGGCGAGGGCATTCTGCTCACCGGCGAAAGCGGCATGGGCAAAAGCGAAACCGCCATCGAGCTTTTGAAGCGGGGCCACCGTCTGATTGCCGACGATGCGGTGGAAATTCGGAAAATCTCCGGCAATACTCTGATGGGCACCGCTCCGGAGGTGCTGCGCAATTTTGTGGAGCTGCGGGGCATCGGCATCATCAATGTGGCAAAGCTGTTCGGCATGGGCGCCGTCAAGGCGGAAAATGAAATCAATCTGGTGGTGAACATCGAGCCGTGGAACAGCCAGAATGTGTATGACCGGATGGGCGCGGAAGTGACCTACACGGAGATGCTGGGGGTTAAGGTGCCCATGAACACCATCCCTGTGACGCCCGGACGGAATCTGGCGGTGATTCTGGAGGTGGCGGCTATGAATAACCGTCAGCGGAAGATGGGCTACAACGCCGCTCTGGAGCTGACGGAGCAAATTAACCGCAAATTTGAAGCCAATATGGGAAATAATGTATGAAAGAACTGACCATTGGAACCAATGACGCCGGTCAGCGGCTGGACCGTTTTCTTGCCAAGGCGGTGCCGCTGCTGCCGGCATCACTGGCGCAGAAATACATCCGTCTGAAGCGCATTAAGCTTAACGGCGGCCGGGCGCAGCGGGACAGCCGGCTGTGCGCCGGAGATGTGCTGCAGCTGTACATCAACGATGAATTTTTCGACAAGCCCCGGGAGGATAACGCCTTTCTGACGGTGGCGACTCCGAAGCTGAATATCGTCTACGAGGATGAACACATCCTGCTGGTGGACAAGCGGCCGGGAATTGCAGTCCATCCCCATGACGGCGCGGAATACGGCAGAACCCTCATTGACCACATTCAGGCCTACCTGTATCAGAAAAAGGAATGGCTTCCCCGGCAGGAAAATGCCTTCACACCGGCGCTGTGCAACCGCATTGACCGCAACACCGGCGGCATTGTCATTGCCGCCAAGACCGCCCAGGCCCTGCGGGTGATGAACCAGAAAATCAAGGACCGGGAGCTGGACAAGCGGTACCTGGCTGTGGTGGAGGGAACGCCCAAGCCCAGAGAGGGCAGCCTGAAGGGTTATCTGTTTAAAGATGCCAAGCAGAACCGGGTGTTTGTTTCCGATAAGCCCCAGCCCGGCAGCAAGTCCTGCCAGACCAATTACAAGGTGCTTTCCAGCCGGAACGGTTTGTCTTTGGTGGAGTGCGAGCTGATTACAGGGCGAACCCATCAGATTCGCGCCCAGTTTGCCCACGCGGGCCATCCGCTGCTGGGGGACGGGAAGTACGGCAAGCTGAATAAAAACTATGACCGGAACTATCAGGCACTCTACTCCTACAAGCTGACCTTCACCTTTACCACGGACGCGGAGGATTTGAATTACCTCAACGGAAAGTCTTTTCAGGTAAACGATGTGGACTTTGTCCGGGAGTATTTCCCTGATTTCGGAAAAAACAGCTAAAAAAGAACGGAGGCTGCCGGTGCAGCCTCCGCTTTTATGTATTAGTGGTTCTCAATCCATTCGTTGACCTTGGTCTTTGCCAGGCGCTGAATATCCTCACCGGGATAAGGAGAAGCCTCGCCGCCGCGGGTGTAAACGAAGTACAGACCGCCCTCGGTCTGGAACAGGATTTCCTCGTAGCCGGCGGGATCGCCGAAGTTACCGTAGGTGCACTTCTTGATGAGCGTTGCGTTCTCGGAATCGTATTCCTTCTTGCAGATGATTTTCTTCATGGTCTTGACCTCCTTTCCGTTCAGAGCAGTTTTAGATTATTATACATTATTTCGGAAATATTTCAAGGTCTTTTTTGGAAAATCGGGCTTTTTTTGATTCGATTTGTTTGATGGCGTTAGTTTTTAAGCGCTGACGGCTTCGGTTTTCGTCATAATAGACAATGGTTTTTGTCAAATCCTGACTTGTCCGGCAGAATGATGTGTGATAAGATAGGAAAAAAGGAGGGAGAGGCGTGAAAGACATTCCCGTTTTTACGACGGAATATGGCATTGCGGCGCTGGTGCTGGGGGAAATTCCCTACCGGGGGGAGGCATATATCCGCCTGCAAGCGGTGGTGCCGGGAAAGCTGGAGGAATTGCTAACTGAATGCGTGGGCTTCTGCCGGGCCTGCGGCGCGGAGAAAATCTATGCCGAGGGGGAGAATCTGGAGGGCTATCCGCTGCACACCGTGGTTTATGAGATGCGGGGCGACGCCCCGGAGGGGGAAATTGCCAGCCTTTGGCCGGTGACGGAGGAAACCCTGGAGCGGTGGCGCACCGTTGCCAATGACCGCCTGGCGGGGGTGGACAACGCAGCCACCATTACCACACGGCTGGCTCACGAGATTTTATCTTCCGGCGGGGCTTATTTCGTCCATGACCGGGGAACCCTCCTGGGCATCGGCTGGGTGCAGGAGGATACCATGCACCTGCTGGCGTCCACCGTGCCGGGGATGGGGGAGCTGGTGATGCGCACGCTGCTGACGGCGGCGGGGGCTGACCGCATCCGTCTGGAAGTGGCGTCCACCAATGAAAAGGCCCTGCGCCTGTATGAAAAAATGGGATTTTTGCCCACGGCGGAATTGCGGCGCTGGTATCGGGTGTTCGGATGAAAAAGTGCCATCTGACAAGGAAAAATACTTGACAACAATGAGAGAATGTAGTATAATGCCTCAGGTGTCAAGGAAAAAACCTTGGCAGAGGAGGTTTCCATGGATTCACTGGAACTCATTCTGCTGTTTGATTATTACGGCGATGTGCTGACCGAGCGGCAAAAGCAGTGCTTTGATTTGCACTACAATCAGGACTTGTCCCTGGGTGAAATCGCCCAGGAGCTGCACATCAGCCGCCAGGCAGTTTATGATAATCTCAGCCGCACGGAAGCGCTGCTGAAGAATATGGAAGAAAAAACCGGCTGCGTCCGCCGTGACCGGCTTCTGCGCGACCGGATGGATACCATCGCCCGGAAAGCCTCCCTTTTGGTGGATTATCCGGATGACCGGGTTTCCCGGCTGGCAGAGGAGATTTGTGCCTGTGCCCAGAATTTCGAGGAGTAATGTATGGCATTTGAAGGCTTAACCGAAAAAATTTCCGCTACCTTCAAAAGACTCCGCGGCAAGGGCCGCCTGAAAGAGTCCGATGTCAAGGAGGCGATGCGGGAAATCCGCATGGCACTGCTGGAAGCGGATGTCAGTTATAAAGTTTGCAAGGATTTTACCAAATCTGTCACCGAGCGGTGCGTGGGCAGCGATGTGCTGGAATCCCTGACCCCGGCGCAGATGATTGTGAAGATTGTCGACGAGGAGCTTACCAAATTGATGGGCTCCGATGTCAAGCACATCACCATCAACCCCAACGGCCCCACGGTGGTGATGCTGGTGGGCCTGCAGGGCGCCGGTAAAACCACCAACGGCAGCAAGCTGGCGGGCCTGATGAAGCGGCAGGGCAAGAACCCGCTGCTGGTGGCCTGTGATATTTACCGCCCCGCCGCCATCACCCAGCTGCAGGTCTGCGGCGAAAAGCTGGGCATCCCCGTCTTTGAGAAGGGCACCCAGAATCCGGTGGAAACGGCCAAGCAGGCAGTTTTGTACGCCCGTCAGCACGGCCACGATATGGTATTTCTGGATACCGCCGGCCGTCTGCATGTGGACGAGCAGCTGATGGACGAGCTGAAAAACATCAAAGCCACCGTCCGGCCCGATGAAATCATGCTGGTTGTGGACGCCATGACCGGTCAGGATGCGGTTAACGCCGCCCAGACCTTTAACGAGTGGCTGGACATTGATTCGGTGATGCTCAGCAAGCTGGACGGCGACGCCAGAGGCGGCGCGGCCCTGTCGGTCAAGGCCATCACCGGAAAGCCGGTGAAATTCGTCGGTGTGGGCGAAAAGCTGGAGGACATTGAGCCTTTCTATCCCGACCGGATGGCCAGCCGCATTTTGGGCATGGGCGATGTGCTGAGCCTGATTGAAAAGGCGGAAAAGGCGTACGACGCCAAGAAGGTCGCGGAGATGGAGGAAAAGCTCCGCTCCAACCGGTTTACCCTCCAGGATTTCTATGACCAGATGGTTCAGATGAAGTCCATGGGTTCCATGCAGGATATTCTGGCCCAGCTTCCCGGCGCAGGTTCTCTGAAGAATCTGCAGGTGGATGAAAAGCAGCTGGCCCATACCGAGGCCATCATCCTGTCCATGACCCCGAAGGAGCGGGAAAATCCTAGCATCATCGGCGGAAGCCGCAAGAAGCGCATTGCCGCCGGATGCGGATTGAAAGTGGAGGATGTGAACAAGCTGCTGAAATCCTTCGAGCAGATGCAGAAGATGATGAAGCAGTTCTCCGGCCCCGGCGCGGGCAAAAAGATGAAGCGTATGAAGGGCTTCGGCGGCATGGGGGGCTTCCCCGGCCTGTAAAACGGTTCGCTCTAAGCAGATTTGCTTTGCGATAGATAAATGAAATTCGAAAAAATTTGGAGGTGAATCTCAATGGTTAAGATTAGACTGAGAAGAATGGGTGCAAAGAAGGCTCCTTTCTACCGTGTTGTTGTTGCTGACGCCCGGTCTCCCCGCGACGGCCGCTGCATCGAAGAAATCGGCACTTACAACCCCCTGACCAACCCCGCCACCGTCAACATCGATGTGGAGAAGGCTCAGACCTGGATCAAGAACGGCGCACAGCCCACCGATACCGTTCGTGGCCTGCTGAAGAAGGCTGGCGTGCTGTAATCCGAAAAGGAGAAAGCGCAAATGAAGGAACTTTTGCTGTATATGGCAAAAAACCTGGTTGACCATCCCGAAGCTGTCACCGTCACCGAGCTGGACGGAGAGGACGGCAAGGTGCTGGAGCTGCGTGTTGCCGAAGGCGACATGGGCAAGGTCATTGGCCGCCAGGGCAGGATCGCAAAAGAGATCCGGACCATCATCAAGACTGTTGCCCAGCGCACCGGCGAAAAGGTAACCGTCGAAATCGTGGACTAACGGTTATGCGTGACGGATTGGCGTCACGCATTTTCCGTTTTCAGGAGGAAAAACCATGAAGCTGCAATTTATCGAAGCGGGTGAAATCGTCACCACCCACGGCATTCACGGCGAGGTAAAGGTGCTTCCCTGGGTGGACGGCCCGGAAGTGCTGCCGGACTTTGACCGCTGCCGCATCGGGGGAAAAGAATACCGGATGGAGTGCCGCGTGCAGAAAACCTGCAATCTGGTGAAGCTGTCCGGGGTGGACACCGTGGAGCAGGCACAGGCGCTGCGGGGCAAGGTGCTGGAGCTGTACCGGGAGGACATCGACGACGATGTGATTTTTGCCGCGGAGCTGATGGGCGTGGAGGTGTTCTGCGCCGGGGAAAAGCTGGGAAAAATCGTGGATGTGCTGGACTATCCGGGCAACTCCGTCTATGTGGTGCGGGGGAAGCATGAATACATGATTCCCGCGGTAAAGCAGTTCGTGCTGAATACCGATATGGAAGCCAACCGCATGGATGTGACCATCATTGAGGGAATGAGAACCGATGAGAATTGACATTCTGACCCTGTTTCCCGAAACTCTGGGGGATGTGCTCAGCGAGAGCATTCTGGGCCGGGCCCAGGAGCGGGGCTTCATCCGCATCGAAACCCACCAGATTCGGGATTACACCGCCAACAAGCAGAACCAGACCGATGACTATCCCTACGGCGGCGGACGGGGCGCGGTGATGACCGCCGACCCGCTGTACCGCTGCTGGGAGGCGGTGTGCGACGAGGCGGGCGGCCCGGTGCATACCATCTATCTTTCCCCCTGCGGCCATACTTTTAAGCAGGCCGACGCCATCCGCCTGAGCCGGATGGAGAATCTGGTGCTGGTCTGCGGCCATTACGAGGGCATCGACCAGCGGTTCATTGACGAGTGTGTGGACGAAGAAATTTCCCTGGGGGACTTTGTGCTGACCGGCGGCGAAATCGCCGCCATGGCGGTCACAGACGCGGTGTGCCGCATGGTGCCGGGGGTACTGGCGGATGCGGAGTGCTTCGAGGATGAAAGCCACTATAACGGCCTGCTGGAATACCCCCAGTATACCCGCCCCGCCGTCTGGCACGGCAGGGAAGTGCCCCAGATTCTGCTGTCTGGAAACCATGAAAAGGTGAACCAGTGGCGGCGGAAGCAGGCCCTGCGTCGCACCAGAGCCCGCCGCCCCGATATGTATGAAAAGCTGGATTTGTCCTCCAAGCAGGACAAGAAGCTACTGCGTGAAATGGAGGCGGAGGATGCTGCAAACGCTGAGACGGTGTGTTTATTGTCCAAACTAAAATCGACTAATCATATCGAAGTCGAATTGAATATGGACGAGCTGGATTTGACCGATGCTGAAAAGAAAGCCACTTACGAGGAAATTAAGGCTTATGTCATGGAAAATACAGGCATGAAAGTAAGTAGCCTGTATATCGCACAGGTAAAGCAGAAACATGGCATTATCGAGCGAGAGAATTACAATAAGCCGAAATCCGAGGATTCCAGACAGCCAAAGTGTCCTGCAGATAAAGAAGCTGCCATCGTAGATGCTTTGAAGCACTTTGGGATGATTTAACCATAATGAATACAACTTGTCTCTGAACTTTCAAGTTTTAACAAAAATGAGTGAAGAAAAGGAGACAAACGCATGAAAGAAAGAATAACAGAAAACGGCATTGATTATGTTTTAGTAGGCGATTACTATATTCCGGATTTAAAACT
The DNA here is from genome assembly GCA_045121575.1 of Faecousia sp. GTDB lineage: Bacteria > Bacillota > Clostridia > Oscillospirales > Oscillospiraceae > Faecousia. The sequence continues at coordinate 51,734 of JBGVGH010000047.1, read as the reverse complement.
TCCAGAGGAACACAGAATGATTGGTCGCTTTGGACGAATGCACCGAGATTACTTGAAGGAACATAAACCGATGCAGTATGATGATTTGATTTTGACCTGCCAGCTTTGGACTTATCTTGCTGATATAAATGAGCAGGCGCAGAACAGATTAGAGGTTATCATCGAGCAGATGAAAAAAGCGGAATCTGTAACTGAGGAATTGAAGAAGAATGATCAGTGGAAATGGATTCAGAGTATGAATTTCATTCGTAACAGGGCAGAAGAAATTGTGCTCCGTGAAATGATATATGTATAATCAAAGAGCTGGATTTCACAGATGTTTGTGGAGTCCAGTTTTTGTTGTATGAAGTCCAAACTTTTTGATGTAACATTGACATTATTCCTTTTGGGGAATATAATATATATGATTTGTTCCAATGAGAAAGAATGGTATAAAATCCAGAAGTGAGGTGGTGGATAATGAATAAAGACTTTTACACTGTAAAAGAAGTGGCAGAGAAATGGGAATTGACACCACGCTGGGTTAGGACACTTTGTGCTACTGGAAAAATTCCTGGTGCGGTTCAATTCGGGAGATCTTGGGCAATACCTAAGGATGTTAACAAGCCTATTGATGGACGTATTACAACAGGCGAATATAAAAATTGGAGAAAAGCAGATAAATCATCGGAATGACAGATGGTGTCTATATGGGATGGTAAAATGTAAATAATATTTTAGGAGGATTTGGCAATGGCTAAAACAATTAAGTTTAATTTGATTCTGGACAATTATCCAGTAAGAAATATTGAGGGTATGCAGGAACATTTTTCAATGGAAGATATGCTCAAATATTTTGATAATGGTCTCCTGCTTCGCTGGTTAGATGTTCGTGGTTACGAGAAGGAATATGAGAAGGTTTCTGCAATAGACAAAAATGCAGATAAAAAAGCAATTATTACAGAGCTTGTTAAGATTTTTGAGGTTGTAGATTTAGACGATAGCGAGATTGAAAAAGCAATCGGTATCCTTTCCTATTTGGATGAAGAAAAGGAATTAAACGCTATTTATAAAGAAAATGCTTTCGGTAAGAAACAGGTAATTGACGATTACCATTCCGGTTACACAGCTCTTGTTATGCACATGGAAGAAAACAAAGACAATATGGCGGTTCTGAAAGCTGATGCGATTCAGATGGAAAGAGAGTATTTTGGTTTATTTGAATTAAACCATTACGAACTGTATTTTCGCCTACTTGTATCTGCACCAAAAGCGCTTTTTGCGATTTTAACAAGAGATGCTTTTCGAAAGTTTTGGATTGGCGAAGAAGCAAACGCAAAGATTTATACAAGTGTTAAATCTTCCCTGCTAACAACAAGCAAAGCAAAAGAAATTCTTGGCGATGATTTGAAAATCGTCAAGAGAAACACTCAAGCTATGTGGGATCCTATTGAAAGACCTGAAGTTAAACTTATGGTCATTAACATTGCTTCTGGAACATTTATCAAAAATGCAGGCAATTTCTACGAGAAGCTTGGAAATACTGATGTAAACGACAAGTTAGTTAAGTTCGATGGATTGGAATACCAGTGCAACAATGCTTCTTTCGAATTGTTATATATGGAGGTATAAGCATGAAGAATAGCGCAAGGGATTTAATGGCTTCATATATTGATGCCTTATACCCAATCATTTACATCAATCACTTTGATTTCAAAGTAATTGATGAAATTATCACGGATATAACAGATAATAGGAAAGTTGTAGAATATAACAATGGTTTAGGTATTGTGGACTTTAAGACAAAATCCACGATGAAAGAGTGCGATTTGTATAACTTCCTTAACCTTGTTAAAGATGATGGATATGAACATTCTATGTTCATTGTCTTAAAAGATGTTCATAGTCAGTTGGACAAACCAGAAATCGTGTCTTTGTTGAAATACATAGCAGAGCGAAATCTATATAATGAGAGCTACAACGCATCTGTTTTTATTGTTTCAAGCAAACTTTGTATTCCAGATGAGCTTGAAGATTTGATCACAGTGTTTGATATGCCGTTGCCATCGGTGTCGGAAATCAAGAACATCATGATAGGCTTCACGAAGGACTTAGAAATTGATGTGACTGATGATGTCATGAGCGAGATTGCTCTTTCTTTCAAGGGACTAAATGAATTTCAAGTAAAGCAAATCTTAAATTTGGCATATCAAGACGGTGGTTGCTTAGATTTTGATGATAAGCGTTTGATATTGAGCCAGAAGGAACAGTTGATAAAAAAAGCCGGACTGCTTGAAATGATTCCCGTAAACGAGAGCATTGAAGATATTGGTGGTTTGGAAAATCTGAAAGAGTGGCTTTATAAAAAAGAGAGGATTTTCAATCAATTAGATAAAGCCATGAAATTTGGAGTTGATATTCCAAAAGGAATCATGATAGTCGGTATGCCAGGATGCGGAAAGAGTTTGGCAGCAAAGGCTACGGCTAAACTGTTTGAAATTCCGCTGGTAAGGCTTGATGTTGGACGCTTGCTCGGAAAGTATATTGGCGAATCCGAAGAAAATATGAGAAAGGCGTTGAAGCTTTCAGAAGCAATCAGCCCATGTGTGCTTTGGATTGATGAAATCGAAAAAGCTTTTTCCGGTGTCGGAAGTTCCGGTGGTGGCAGTGATGTTACTACACGCTTGTTTGGACAGTTTTTGACTTGGATGCAGGAAAAGGAAAATACAGTTTTCATTGTTGCTACTGCAAACGACATTTCAAAAATTCCGGCAGAGTTTTTGAGAAAAGGTAGATTTGATGAGTTGTTCTATGTTGACTTCCCTAACGATGAGGAAAGAAGAAAAATCATAGAGATTCATTTGAAAAAGCGTCATAAATGGAACAAAGAGTTAGATATAATCTCTCTTGTTAAGTTGACCAGTGGCTACAATGGTGCTGACTTGGAAGCCATTGTTAAAGATGCGATTGAGAGTTGCTTTATTGAGGGCAGAGAACAATTAACGACCGATGATTTGAAATCAGCACAAAAGAATATTAAATCTATTTCCAGTACATTGGAAAAACGCATCAAAGAAATCAAGGAAGCCGTTAAGGATATGGATTTGAAGCCTGCAAGTAATCCAGAGAACAAGGTAGCATCAAAACCTGCACTTAAAAAAGTGGTAGAACCTTCCCATGTTGAAAGCAAATCAACAGGTACTGCAACAAGTGCTACATCCACAGCATCCCAAGCACAAGCTATCTCGGCTCTTGGTTCTTCGCTTTCAGCAATATTGAGAGGATATTCTTCGAGAGGATAAGGTGAACAATGGATAAGAAAGATGAAATATATGAATTTGATTTCTCGGAAAAAGTTCTGTCAGAGGAAGAAGCAAAAGGTATTTCTAAAATACAGCGAGAGTTTTTAGAGAGCTATGCTTCTTCCAAGGATAAGATGTCCGTGGAAGAATGGTTGCCCCAAGAACTCCAAAAACAACTTCCAGAAAAATCTTCTGAGGAAATTAAGGAAATGAGTTCCGAGATTATCGACTCCCTTAAAGTAACAGAAGATATGAAAGTATCTCAGGAGAAAGCAATTGCAGCCGGAAGAAGCAAAGATAGTTGGTTTGCTTCGACAGTTTTGAAATCTACTTCGCAAATGTCAGCACAAGAAAGTGCAAAATATTTGCAGAGCTTGGATGATGCGGTAAAGAGTGCAAATGCCGCTATGCACGAAACCATTACGACAAAGGGAAGTGGATACATCACACCAAGTATGAATCCGAACTTGGATGGCTTTATTGCAGAACAGCATCATGTCAATTCTTTTAATATGAATGCTGCGGCAAAAGGTAGTGGCTTGAGAGCAGAAGTTCAGCCACTAAAGCCCGGCGAAACTTACACAAAAAACGGTTTTGATGTAGTTATCAAGGATGCCACAGGAAAGAGAATCCATCAGTATCAGATGAAATATGGTGCTACCGCTGAGGACACCATTCGTATGATAAACTCTGGAAACTACAACAACCAAATTCTTGTTGTTCCAGAGGAGCAAGTTGCGGCAGTTCAAGAAGCTTTTCCCTATAAGACCGTTACCTCCACCATTCAAGATGGAGATATATCGAGTAAGCCTTTAACAAAAGAGCAAGCAAAGGAATTGCAAGAGCAAGCTCAAAAGGGCAACTTCATGGATGCTGATTGGAATGACTATATTGCTAAAGATATTGCAATCGGCATCGGAAAACAAACGGGTTACGCTTGTCTGCAAGGTGCTGCTGTCGGTGCAGGTATGGCAATCGCAACTAAAGTTTGGAATGGAGAGCCGATTGATAGCGAAGAAGTTGTTGAAACTGCTATCGTTTCGGGTGCGGATTTCGGCGTGAAAACAGCGACTGCCGGAGCATTGAAAGCTGCATCAGAAAAGGGCATATTGAAAGTTATTCCAAAAGGAACAAAGGGAAGTACATTCGCAAACATTGCTTTTGTAGCCGTAGAGAATGTCAAGGTTTTAGGAAAAGTCGCAACAGGAGAATTGACAGCTAAAGAGGGTCTGGACAAAATGGAACAGACAACTGCCGCTTGTGTTGCAGGCATTGCTACGTCCACTAAAGGAGCAGTTATCGGTGCAACTATCGGTTCTGTTTTGGGACCCGTTGGAGCAGCAGTTGGAGGTTTTGTTGGCGGAACAATAGGCTATATGGCTGGCTCTAAAGTGGCTGAAACAGTTGTGAAAGGTGTTCAGAAAGTCCGTGACAAGGCTGTAGAAGTTGTAAAGTCAGTAGGCAGTGCGGTTGTTGGCGGAGTGAAATCCCTCGCTCGTGGTTTTGCGAGTTTATTTGGATTCTGATTATCATATTCCGCAATCGTTTTTTTTCTAATGAATGAAGAATATTGACTGGAGGTGGAAAAATGAAAGGACGAATTGTTGAAATAGAAAAACATCAAAGTCGAATAACTTACATTAAACAAGGAGTACAGGGTTACGACCAGTATAAATATGACAATTACCCCGGTGGGAATGGAACATATGTTACTGGTGGAGAATATCTTGGCACCGTATTGAATGTAAAGATTTTTGTTTATGATATTAATGAATGTATAACTTTTGATGTTTATGAGGATGTTCTAAGTTTAGCTGGCAAGAAAAAAATTTCTTCTCAGTTGCTTGCAACGATAAAAGCTCATGAGGGTGATAAAGTTGATGTTTATACAGACGATGGAAGAAATTTCAAATTCGATGCGAGAATCTTATTAACAACAAAATAAATGACCAAGCCAAAAGGCACTAACCGCAAAAAAGTTAGTGCCTTTTGCTTCGTTTTTCGAAAATGGAGTTAATGTCAGTCAAAAAAAGAATTTTTATGTGAGTCTTTTTTACTTCCCTTTTCTGCGATTTGGCAAGGCTTTCAAAAGTTTGGAACGCTTGAAAACGTCCTTCATGATTTTATGTTCTTCTACAGATAGGTGGTCGAATGGAATCTGCATTTCGTCGCAGAAGAAATGCCAGAATTCTTCGATTGGGTTACTCTTGAATTTGAGAGTCTGTAAGAATCGCTGAACCTTTTTATCGTTGGACATAGGTCTTTCAATCGGTGCAGACTCTACAGCATATTGATGGTTTTCACGAATTGTGCGAACAATATTGTCCCAATCACTGTGAATGGTATGGAAGAAATATTCTTCTTCCTGAATATGTGAGCTTTCCAGTACTTTCAAATATAAATCATTAGCATCCGGATTTTTCTGCTGTATGATTTGGAAACGGACAGCATCCAGCCAGTCATTCATATTTTTGATCTGCATGGTGGCGATACCGTCAACATAGATTTCAGTATCTGTCATCAGCTTTATGAAGTCTGGATGTTTTATAATTTCACAGAGAAGTCGGTTGTTAAAACGACCACTTTTTAACAGCTCGATTGTTTCATCATCTAACATCAGTTCATTGATAGGTGTGTTGGTCACTTCTCGTATTTCGGTATTGCCGACAAGCCACTCCAAAGGAACATCATAATATTTAGCCAGACTGTTGAGAGTGGCAATGTTGTATTCTTTGTTTTCTTTATTTTCATACTTACTTAACGTAGATATGGTTATCCCGACAGCAGATGCCACAACATCTTGGGTAAGCTTACGTTCTTTTCTTAAATCTTCTAATTTTTCCTGTATTGATAATTGAGTTTTCATTAGCATCCTCCTAACGCAGATATTCTATCATAAACAAAATAAAGTGACAACGTTCCCCGGATTTCTATGTGGAAAATTGGGGGCTTTTTTGCGTGAATTTTCGATAGTGGAAAGTATCCGGGAATTTCGATTTTTTGCTGTATGATGTAGCCAGTTCAGAGATGAGCAAAAATTGAATGACCGTCCAAGATGAAATACACCGCCATGAAAAAGAGCGCTTCTGCAAAGGAGACTGGACAGCACCGCACAGGGGATATGCCTCCAAGGAAACATCAAGGGTAGAACGGCAAATAATGACTAAAGCAAAGAGTATCAGCTGTAAAAAGTTGATGCTTTTTGTTTTGCTCATTTGCAAAACAAATCGAGTGTGCCAGTTGCGGCATACTCAAACAGGCAATGAAAATCTACGTGGCATAGTAGATGGTCATTGCCTTTTTTCAAAAGTCTCCGGTGGAGAGTTCTGAAAAAACGAATGAACTGTAAGAACCGGATGCCACCGGTACGAGACAGTTTATTCGGCAGGAGTACAGAGGGTGCAACCCTTTGTGCATGGGTACAGGGAATGCAATATCCCTGTGCGGGTCAAGGGCGGCAGCCTTGCCCAGTCAGTGGCGTTTCGCCACTTAGTACTGGGTATTACCTGCGCATAAATGAAGCAGGACAGCAGCAAAGCTGCTTCGATTTCTTTGACCAGATGAATCAGAAATTTTAAGAAATGGAGGAAAAGTCGATGAGGTTGACCAGACATAATGGTCGTTCCGGAAAGCATGGCACTTATAATCCAAAGCATAATGACAGGCGTTTTGATTTGGAAAATAGTGAACATATTGATACGGAACGAGCGAAGATGAATGTGTATTGGGATTGTTACCGTGGCGTTTCTACGGGAATTGACCGTCCTAAAGAAACAGAAAAAGATTTTTCTTTTGAACAAGTGGAGCTTATGTATTATACGGCTCAATATGAAAATTGAACAACGAATTTCAGAATTTAACATCAGAGACGCAGGAAGCAGTGATGCAGACGATTGGAGAAATGCAGACCTGTCGCAGTGTGGAAGAAGTCAGAGGGAGCCTGATACTGAACGAGAATGGCAGCATCAAAAACAGTATCAAGAATTGTCTGACCGTATTGCAGTCTGATCCAATTCTGTCGGGTGCGATTCGCTATAATATTATGACGGAGAGAGTCGATATTGTAAAACCACTTTGGTGGAAAAAGACTTCCAGAGCGTTGAATGAAACGGATATCAATTATCTTTTTCTCTATATGGAAGAAAAGTACAGCCTGACAGTGGAAAAGAAAATTGAAAAAGCAATTTCTATCGTTGCAGACAAAAATCAATATCATCCTGTTAGAGATTATCTGAACCGACTGGAATGGGACGGAACAGAACGTATCCGATATGTATTACACCATTTCTTGGGTTCGGATATCAATGAATACACTTATGAAGCTATGCGACTGTTTTTGTTGGGAGCAATCAGCAGAGCCTTTAAGCCGGGATGTAAATTTGATACCATGCTTTGTCTGACTGGCGGTCAAGGTGCAGGAAAATCAACTTTTTTTCAATTTCTCGCTGTTAAGGATGAATGGTTCTCAGATGACCTAAAAAAGATGGATGACGAGAATGTTTTCCGTAAGATACAGGGGCATTGGATTATTGAGATGTCGGAGATGATTGCCACAGCAAATGCAAAAAGCATTGAGGAAATCAAATCTTTTTTAAGTCGCAGGAAAGAAACCTATAAAGTGCCGTATGAGAAACAGGCATCGGACAGGCTGCGTCAATGTGTGTTTGGTGGTACATCCAATACGTTGGATTTTCTGCCACTTGACCGAAGCGGAAACCGACGCTTTCTCCCTGTTATGGTTTATCCGGATAAAGCAGAGGTTCATATTTTAGAGAATGTGACAGAATCCCGTAAGTATATTGATCAGTTATGGGCAGAAGCGATGGTGATTTACAGAAGCGGAAAGGTTCGTCCGACATTGTCTAAAGAAGTGGAGCAATATCTGAAGGAACTGCAGAAGGAATTTATGCCGGAAGATACCAAGGCAGGGCTGATACAGGCTTATTTGGAGAATTTTACTGGAAAACAGGTGTGTTCCAAGCAGCTTTATAAAGAAGCATTGAACCATCCTTTTGATGAACCGAAGCAATGGGAAATTAGGGAAATCAATGAGATTATGAATAATAGCGTGAAAGGTTGGAAGCAGTTTTCCAATCCGAGATATTTTGGCAGTTATGGCAGGCAGCGTGGCTGGGAACGTGACAACAGCACCGATGCAACGGAAGAAAAATCTACGGATGGATTTGTGGAATTGTCAGAGGAAGAAGCCAGACAGATGGAACTTCCCTTCTAAAGTGTCGGCCAGATTGTCGGCTGTGTTGTCGGTTGGTTGCATGGAAAAGCAGTTAAAAAGTCCTTTGTTTTCAAGGAGTTTTACCACTCTGACAACCAAAACAACAAATAAATGAAAAAAGAATAGAAATGTAGTAGTAAGGCTCTGTATTGGAAATGGGCAGTTTTTTGAGTTCTGTTGTCGAACTTTGTTGTCATTTCCCTTGCAGGGCTTTTTGTGTGCAGACAAGGGAGCGGTGCTGAGCACACCCACAAGGAGGTTGATGTTTATAGGACAGTTGGAAAAGGACGTGTGGAGCGGATTTGCAAATTTGATGGCAGATTTGATCGAGAAATATGCATCTGTGATTGATGTGGAAAATCTTCCCGATAAAGACACTGAGAATTTTACGGAGGAATCACTTTCGACTATTGAATCAAAAGATGTTGCATGATATAATTAACGTGTAAAATCTGTCCAAACTCATTTTGGAACAGGGTTTCAAAATGAGCTACATAGAAATAGTGCAACGGGGTGTTGCACAAATTGGAAAGAGGGTTAGCAATGGAATTTAAAGAGGATATGAAATCCAATATTATCATTTATACAACAGAGGACGGTCTTGCAAAAATTGAAACGACCTTTGATGAGGATACGGTATGGTTATCCATTGACCAGATGGCAGAGTTGTTTCAGCGAGACAGAAGTGTTATCGGAAAACACGTAAGAAATATATTTAAAGAAGGCGAATTGCAAAAAGAATCAGTGTGGGCAAAATTTGCCTACACTGCCTCTGATGGAAAAGTCTATGATGTAGATTATTATAATCTGGATGTAATTATTTCGGTTGGTTAAGATTGAGGAATTCGAAAGCCAGCTTATCGCAGCGAGAGCGAAGAAAACCGCAATCGAAGCGGAGAAACTGACCGGAGATAATATCTACAAGGTATTGATTTACTTTGACAAGTTGTATTCAGTCATGGACGAGGCGGAAAAACGTCAGATTATGGAATCGTTAATTTCAGAAATTCAGGTCTACGAGGAACGAAGGGCAAACGGACAGTGGTTAAAATCCATTAAATTCAAGCTTCCGATTATTGAGGAAGATATGGAAATTAGTTTGGACAATGATACACAAGTCGAAACAGTGGATTGAGGAAAGCCGCCGCATGGTATTCTTTGGGGGAGCCGGGGTGTCCACGGAATCGGGAATCCCGGATTTCCGCAGTGTGGACGGGCTGTACAGCCAGAAATTCGACTACCCGCCGGAGGTTATCATCAGCCACAGCTTTTATGAGCGGAACCCGGCGTATTTCTTCGATTTTTACCGGGAGAAAATGCTGCCTCTGGGCTTTGAACCCAACATCACCCACAAAAAGCTGGCCCAATGGGAGCAGGAGGGGAAGCTCTCTGCCGTTGTGACCCAGAACATTGACGGCCTGCACCAAAAGGCCGGGTCGAAAAGGGTGTATGAGCTGCATGGTTCGGTGCTGCGCAACTACTGCGTCCGCTGCGGCAAATTTTTCTCTGCGGAATTTGTGAAAGAGAGCCGGGGCATTCCCCGGTGCGCCTGCGGCGGCATCGTCAAGCCCGATGTGGTGCTGTACGAGGAGGGGCTGAACCCGGAAACTCTGGAGGGGGCCATCCGTGCCATTGCGTCGGCGGATTTGCTGCTGGTGGCAGGCACCAGCCTGACGGTGTATCCCGCGGCGGGGCTGATTGATTACTATCAGGGAAACCGCCTGGTGCTCATTAACCGGGACGAAACCCCCTATGACCGCCGGGCGGATTTGGTTTTCCACCAGCCCCTGGGCGAAATTTTTTCACAGCTGTAAAAAGGCACCTGCGGAAAGCAGGTGCCTTTGATTATTTGTGCCGTTTGGCGTGCCATTCGGTGAACATCCGCACGGTGGTGGACACCAGCAGAATGCCGGCGGCCATCAGCCCTGCGATGGTGACGGTGGCGGTGCCGAAGCGCCCGGCCCCGGCGGTGTCGCCCAGCACCATTTTGTAGATGGTGTAATACAGGCTGGAGCCGGGGGTGAGAATCAGAATGGAGATGATTAAGTAGCCGATGGCGGGGCATTTCCGAATCCGGGCCATGATTTCCGAGTAACCGGCGGAGCCGATGGCGGCAAAGAGGTAGGCCATCATTTCGCTGGTGCCCAGAAGAACTGACAGCTGGTAAACAGACCAGGTCACGATACAGCCCAGGCTGCAAAAGAGCATGCCCTTGCCGTGGATGTTGTAAAGAACGGAGAAACCCATGCCGCCCATGAAGCAGACGATGCATTCAATGAGGAACATGTACTGGGTGTCCGGCGCGCTGACGGGCGGGCCCCAAAGCCTGTCGGCAATGTTCCAGGCCACGGCTGTGCCGGCGGCAATGGCCACGGCAATCAGCATCACCTGGAAAAAGCGGTTGATGCCGGAATTGGTGTCGCCGTAGATGATATCCCGCATGGCAGTGGTGAACAGCAACCCCGGAATCAGCACCATCACCGCGCCGATGATGGCGGCGTCCGGGTTGGGACAGACCCCCAGGGCGTTGAGCGTATAGGGGATAAACGCCAGGGGAATGGCGGCAAGCAGGGTGCTGAAAAAGGGGTTGGTTTTCAGCCGGGTCAGAAAGTGGCTGATAAGGCCCACGCAGGCGCCACTCAGACCGGCGGCCAGGGCATCCAGCACGCTGCCGCCGAAGAACATACAGAACGCAGCGGAGGTGAGCCAGTAGCCCAGCAGGGAAGCGGGGAGAGAGTAGCGGTGGCAGCGGCGGCGGGTTTCCTCCAGCCATTGCATGGCGGTGTCCGCGTCCGGCGTTTCCCGGCAGATGCGGCGGCTTAAATCATTGTAAAGGGTTACGGAGTCCAGGTCGTTGTCGTGATAGCCAATGCGCCGCATCCGGGTGAAAGGCTTTCCGTCCGGGCGGATGATGCTGACCGTCAGATTGTTGGGAATGGCGAAAACCTCCGCCTCAATGCCGTAGGCGGCGAACATCCGGGTGATGCTTTCCTCAACCCGGAAAATCTCCGCGCCGGACATGGCCAGCTCATAGCCAAAGTCAACGGTAAAATCCAGTAGCCGATTATAATCCATCATACGATTCCTCACAGGTGGTAATCTAACCAAATCAGTATATCACTTCTGGGGAGAAAAACAAGCAAATCTTTTCATTTTTCTTTTTGACGGCAGGCTTTTCTTTTGAAAATGGAAGAATATACAAATTGCGGTGAAAACATACAGGTAAAACTGTGCATTCTTTCTTGCAATCTGAAAAAGGCGTGCTATAATGGGAGAATATGCTGAAGAAAGAGAGGAAGAGGGATGAATCAGAAAAATCATCAGAAGGTGCTGTGGATTACCACCACGGCGGTGCTGCTGGCGCTGCTGGTGGCGGGGCAGGCAGTCACCAAGGGCCTGGGCCAGTTTGTGACCGGCTCCTGGGTCAATGCGGTGCTGGCGGTTGTGTCGCTGCTTGGAGGGATGTCCTGCGGCATCGTGGTTGCGGTCATTTCGCCGATGCTGGCCTTCCTGCTGGGCATTGCCCCCCAGGCGGTGACGGTTCCTGCCATCATGGTGGGAAACACCGTGTTTGTGGTGCTGCTGCGGCTGCTTTACGGAAAAGACCCGCTGCGGCAGGTAGCGGCGTGGCTGGCTGCTGCCCTGGCAAAATGCGTGGTGCTGTTTGTTCTGGTGGCGAAAATCATCTGCGGCGTGGCATCCGCCCCGCTGCTGGAAAATGGAATGCTGAAAGCCCCCATGCTGCAAAAGCTGCCGGCCATGTTCTCCTGGCCCCAGCTGGTTACGGCGCTCATTGGTGGCGGACTGGCAATCGTCATTGTGCCGCTGCTGAAGAAAGCGTTGAAAAAATAAAAGGAAACCGGTGCGGCCCCCAACGGGCTGCACCGGTTTTTGATGTATTTACGCTTTGCGGACGAACAAAATGCCCAGCGTGCCGGGGCCACAGTGACAGGACACGGTGCAGCCGGCGTCGGTTTCGTAAACATTTTCAAAGTGGCCGTACTGGGAAACCGCTTCCATGACGGCCTCGTAACAGGCGGGGGTGACAGGGGTTTTGGTGACGAACAGATGCTCCAGCGCCAAATCGTCCCGGCCGTCCAGCCGGTCCTTGACATAGTTGGCAAGGCACTTGGCGTAGTTGCCCCGGTATTTTTTCACCACCACCATTTTGCCGTCCTTGACCTCAATGCAGGGCTTGAGGTTCAGCAGATTTGCGCCCAGAGCAGCCGCGGCGGAGCAGCGCCCGCCCTTGGTCATATACTCCAGCCGGTCCAGCAGGAAGCTGGCTTCCACCCGGCCGGTGAAGGCACGCAGCTTTTCGGCCATTTCGTCCAAATCGTCGCATTCCTTTGCCAGACGGCAGGCCTCCAGCACCACCAGCCCCTGGCCGGTGGACAGGTTCCGGGAGTCGATGACCCGGACATTGTCGAATCCCTCCGCCGCCAGGCAGGCGTTCTGGTAGCAGGAGGAGAACTCGGCGCTGATGTTGATGTGGATAACGCCGTCGTAGTCGTGGGCGTACTTTTCAAACCAGTCTGCATACTCGCCCACGGAGTTGGCCGCGGTGGAGCACAGGCTGCCGCCGGCGGCAACATGGGCAAAAATGTCGGCAGGGGTGATGTCAATGCCGTCTTTGAACTGCTCCTCGTTCTTGACCACGGTCAGCGGAACGACGGTGATGCCGTACTTTTCCAGCAGGGCGGCAGACAAATCACAGGTGCTGTCGGAGAGAATCTTGATATTCATGAAAAAATTCCTTTCATAGATGTTCTCAAAGATTGGGAAGGGCGGCGGGGGTCATCATGAAGCAGTCGGGCTCCACCTTGGACTGCCGCAGATAGGATGCGCCCCAGTCCCGCATGGCAACGAGAATGGGCATCAGACTTTGGCCCAATTCGGTGAGGGAATACTCCACCTTGGGGGGGACGATGGGAAATACCTCCCGGTGAATCAGCTGCTTGGATTCCAGCTCCCGCAACTGCTGGGTCAGCATTTTAGGAGTGATGCCATCCAGACGGTCCCGCAGTTGACAGTAGCGCAGCTTGCTGGTGGAAAGATGCCAGAGAATCAGAGCCTTGTATTTGCCGCCAATGAGATCCAGCGTGGCTTCAACCGGGCAATTTTGCTGGCTTTTCACGGAAATACCTCCTTGGTACCCAAAAGGGTAGTATGGTACAAAAAGGTGCATACTTGCCATTTTGGACGATTGTGTTAAAATGGTAGCACAATGTCACAAATCTGTCAATAATTTTTTACTTGCGGTGGTTGATTTTTCGGCGGAAATGACGGATAATAACAAAAGAAACGGAGCGTTTTTATGAAACTGAAGTTTGAAGTGACGGGCATGACCTGCGCGGCCTGCTCTGCCCGGGTGGAGAAGGTGACATCCGCCGTTCCGGGCGTCAGCCGGGTAGAAGTGAACCTGCTGGCCGGAAAAATGACCGTGGAGGCAGAAAATCCGGCGGTGACGGCGGAAATTGAGAAAGCGGTGACGGAAGCCGGATATGGAATCTCCTCCGGCAAAAAGCCCACCCAGCCGCCCATGCCCCGGGATACCGGCCTGGGGGAGATGAAAAAACGCATCATCGGCTCGGCGGTGCTGCTGGTGATTCTCATGTATTTTACCATGGGGCACATGGCAGGCCTGCCGGTGCCCGGGTGGTACCATCACAATCCCATGATTGGGGCGCTGCTGCAGTTTTTCCTCACATTGCCGGTGGTTTTCCTCAACCGGGCTTACTATACCAGAGGGTTCAAAGCCCTGGCACATCGCGCGCCCAATATGGATTCTCTGATTGCGGTGGGCTCCGGCGCTGCGCTGGTCTACGGAATCGCGGTGCTGTTTTTGATGGCGGATGCCATGCAGCGGGGCGACTGGGAACGGGTGCAGGCATACGGGCACAACCTGTATTTTGAATCCGCGGCGACGATTTTGACTCTGGTGACATTGGGCAAGTTCCTGGAAGCCAGAGCAAAGGGAAAGACCGGCGACGCCATCCGCCAGCTGATGAACCTGCGGCCGAAAACCGCAACGGTGCTGCGGGGCGGTGAGGAAGTCGAAATCCCGGTGGAAGAAGTCCGGGTGGGGGATACGATGCTGGTGCGTGCCGGCGGCAGTATCCCGGTGGATGGCACGGTGCTCTCCGGCACCGCCTCCGTGGACCAAAGCGCCCTGACCGGGGAAAGTGTCCCGGTGGAAAAGACGGTGGGAGACACGGTAGCTGCCGCCACCATCAGCCGCAGTGGCTTTCTGACCCTGCGGGCCGACTGTGTGGGTGAGGATACCACCCTTTCCAAAATCATCCGCATGGTGGAGGAGGCGGGGGGTTCCAAGGCGCCCATTGCCCGGCTGGCAGATAAAATTGCTGGAATTTTTGTCCCGGTGGTTATGTCCATCGCCCTGATTGCATTTATTGTGTGGATGGGATTGGGTGCCGGGCTGGAGTTTTCCCTGACCACTGCCATTTCGGTGCTGGTGATTTCCTGCCCCTGCGCCCTGGGACTGGCAACGCCGGTTGCCATCATGGTGGGCACCGGGCGGGGCGCGTCCATGGGCGTGCTGTTCAAGAATGCCGCCGCACTGGAAAATCTGCACCGGGTGGATACGGTGGTGCTGGATAAAACAGGCACTCTTACCGCTGGACACCCGGTGGTGACGGACATTCTGGAGGCAACCGCCGGTTGCGGCCTGCTGAAAATTGCCGCTTCGCTGGAAGAAAAATCGGAACATCCTTTTGCCAAAGCCATTATGGACGCGGCGGCGGGTGTGAAATATGAAACGGCGGAAGAGTTTGAAACATTACCCGGTTTCGGGGTTTCTGCCGTGATTTCCGGCAAAAAATATTTTGGTGGCAACCGCAGGTTGCTGGAAAGCAAAGGCGTTTCGGTGCCGGAATATCCGGCGCTGGCCCAGGAGGGCAAGACCCCGCTGTATTTCGGAGCGGAGGACGGTACCTATCTCGGTGCCATCGCCGCGGCGGATGTGCTGAAGGCGGATTCCGCCGATGCGGTGCAGAGCCTAAAAAAGCTGGGGCTCTCCGTGGTGATGCTCACCGGCGACAATACTTTGACCGCCGGGGCTATTGCCCAAAAGGCGGGAATCGATCGGGTTGTTTCCGATGTGCTGCCCGGTGAAAAAGCCGGTGCAGTGAAATCCCTGCAAGAGCAGGGACGCCGGGTTTTGATGGTGGGCGACGGCATCAACGATGCCCCGGCGCTGGTGACGGCGGATGTGGGCATGGCCATCGGTGCTGGTACGGACATTGCGGTGGAATCGGCAGATGTGGTGCTGATGTCCGGGTCGCTGTCCGGCATCAGCCGGGCGGTGGAGCTGAGCCGGGCCACCATCCGCAACATCCGGCAGAATCTGTTCTGGGCATTCTTTTATAATACGCTGGGGATTCCTGTGGCAGCTGGTGTGCTGTATCCGGCCTTCGGGTTGCAGCTGAGCCCCATGCTGGGGGCGGCGGCTATGAGCTTCAGCTCTGTTTTTGTGGTGAGTAACGCGCTGCGGCTGCGGTTTTTCCGGCCGAAAACCGGGGCGCTTCAGGTGAAAAATGAGGAAATTCAGGTCAAGGAGGAACAGGTTATGGAACAGGTGATTAAGGTAGACGGCATGATGTGTATCCATTGCAAGGCCAGAGTGGAACAGGCATGCAAGGCGGTTGCCGGCACAGAGGATGCCGTGGTGGATTTGGAAAAGAAACAGGTGACGGTGCGGGGCAGCGCGGACGCAGCGGCACTGAAGAAGGCAATTACGGATGCCGGTTACGAAGTTCTGAAATGAGGTGAAGGCTATGCGCTCGGATTTTTACTATCCGTCTTATGGAAAAGGCATGATTCACGGCTGCCGCTGGGAGCCGGAGGGAAAGCCCAAAGCGGTGCTGCAAATCGTCCATGGCATTGCTGAATATGCCGCCCGCTATGATGAATTTGCCACCTTCATGGCCCAGCAGGGCTTCCTTGTGGTGGCTGAGGACCATATGGGCCATGGCGGCTCCATTGGCGAAAGCGGCGTCCCCGGCTATTTTGACGGTGGATGGTTCAAGGCGGTGGCCGATACCCACCGGCTCCTGAGCTACACCCGCATGGAGCAGCCGGATGTGCCCTATATTCTGCTGGGGCACTCCATGGGCTCGTTTATGGTGCGCACCATGCTCATCAAGTATCCCAATTGCGGCATCAGCGCCGCCATTCTCTGCGGCACAGCCTGGATGCACCGGGGCCTCATCAACACCGGCCTGGCGGCGGCCCGTCTGGCCTGCAAAACCAGCGGCGAGGATAAGCCCAATAAGATGGTCAGTACCATGATGTTCGGCACCTATAACAGCCGGGTGGAGCATAAGCGGACGGCATACGACTGGCTGACACGGGACAATGCGGTGGTGGATGCCTACATAGCTGACTCCTGGTGCGGCTTTGATGTGACGGCGGGACTTGCCCGGGATATGCTGCTGGGTCTGCGGTTTAACCAGGAGCCGGAAAATCTGGCGAAAATGCGCAAGGATTTGCCGGTGCTCTTCATCTCCGGCGGGGACGATCCGGTGGGCGGTTACGGCGAAGGCGTGACCAAGGCGTGGAAGGAGTTCGGCAAAGCCGGCATGACCCGCGTGGACATCCGCATTTACCCGCTGTGCCGCCATGAGCTGCTGAACGAAATCAACAAGGAGGAAGTCTACGGACACATCCTCCGCTGGCTGCAGGAGCAGCAAGTGACGAAATAAGGAAGCGTTATCATGCGAAATCTGCGTCTGGATGTGTGCTACGACGGCACCCGGTACCGTGGCTGGCAGCGCCTGCCCGGTGTGGACAATACCATACAGGGAAAGCTGGAAACGGCACTGTCCAGAATCTTGGAGGAGCCGGTGGAGCTGTCCGGCAGCGGGCGAACCGATGCCGGTGTCCATGCGGAGGGGCAGGTGGCCAGCTTCCACTGCGAAAATCCCATGCCCTGCCAGGATATTCTTTCCCAACTGCGGCGGTATTTGCCGGAGGATATCGGCATATATTCCTGTAAGCAGGTGTCGGACAGGTTTCATGCCCGGCTGAATGCCAAATCCAAAACCTACCGCTACCGCATCTGGAACAGCAGCCAGCCCTGCGTTTTTCAGCGCCGTTTTGTGACGGTGGTGCAGGAAAAACTGGACTGCGACAGCATGAGAAAAGCGGCGGAATTTCTTCTGGGCGAGCATGATTTTTCTGCCTTTTGCGGAAATAACCACATGAAAAAATCCACTGTCCGCCGTATCGATTCCATCGAAATCTGCCGGGTTGGGGAGGAAGTACAGCTCCTGTTTACAGGAAACGGCTTCCTTTACAACATGGTGCGGATTCTCACCGGAACACTGGTGGAAGTGGGGCGGGGGAGCCGCAGCCCGGAGAGCGTTGCGCAGCTTTTTGGAAAAAAACGCAGCGAAGCAGGTGTGCTGATGCCGCCCCAGGGGCTGTGTCTGGTGGAGGTACAGTATTGAATATTCAGATATTTGGAAAAAACAAGTGCTTTGATACAAAGAAGGCTGAGCGCTATTTCAAGGAGCGACGCATCAAATTTCAGTCCGTGGATTTACTACGCTTCGGCTTGTCCGGCAAGGAGTTCGACAGCGTGCTGCGGGCGGTGGGTGGCATTGATAATCTCATCGACTGGGAGAAAAATGACCCGGAAATCACCCTGATGCGCTATATGGATGACAAAATCGCCAAGGAAGATAAGGTTTTCGACAATCCCGGCCTGATGAAAACCCCCATCGTCCGCAACGGAAAACAGGCGACGGTGGGCTTCTGCCCGGAAATCTGGGCCACTTGGGAATAAAATCCGTTTTTTACAAAAGCAGTTCCGAAAAGGAACTGCTTTTTTTATTGAAAAGGTTGAAAAAAGGGGCAATTTATGATATTCTATGGGGGTGAATCGTGGTGATATTGCAAAAAGCGTACGAGCTGGTCTGGGGCATTCCGGCGCTGGTGCTGATTCTGGCTGTGGGTGTATATTTGTCCGTGAGAAGTGGATTTGCCCAGCTTCGGCTGTTCCCGGCGGCGGTGCGCCGCTTTTGTGGCCGGCTTTTGAGCAAAGAAAAGGCTTCCAACGGCACCTCCTCCTTTCGGGCCCTGTGTACCGCTCTGGCGGCAACGGTGGGCACCGGAAATCTGGCGGGGGTGGCAGGGGCTATTTCCATCGGCGGGCCGGGCGCCATCTTCTGGATGTGGATTTGCGGCATCCTGGGGATGATGCTGAAATTCAGCGAAGCGGTTCTGGCAGTCCGCTACCGCCGCAAAAACGGAAGCGGCGAATGGGTTGGCGGCCCGATGTATGTGATTCTGGGCGGAATGGGGAATAAATACCGCATTCTTGCCACGGTATATAGCTTTTTCGGGGTGATTGCCGCCTTCGGCGTGGGCAATGCCACCCAAATCAATACGGTTATCCGCAGCATTGAGGGCGGCCTTTCCTGCTTCCGGCTGGAAATGCCCCCCTGGGGCAATCTGGCGCTGGGGGCGGCACTGGCGGCGCTCATCGGACTGATGCTTCTGGGCGGTGCCCGGCGCATTGGGCGTGCGGCGGAAAAGCTGGTTCCCTTTGTGGCGGCGCTTTATTTGCTGCTGTGCCTGCTGGTGCTGGTGCTGCGGCTGGGCGAAGTGCCCAGAGCCTTTGCCGCCATTTTGGAGGGGGCCTTTTCTCCGTCGGCAGTGACCGGCGGGGCAGTGGGTTCTGCCATCGGTGCGCTGCGCATCGGCGTTTCCAGAGGCATCTTTACCAATGAGGCCGGCATGGGCACAGCGGGCATCGCCCACGCTGCCGCGGATGTAAAACACCCGGTGGAGCAGGGGATGATGGGCATTGTGGAGGTATTTGTAGATACCATCGTCATCTGCACCCTGACGGCGCTGGTCATTTTGTGCAGCGGCGTGAAAATTCCCTATGGACAGGATGTGGGCATCAGCCTGACCACCGCCGGCTTCACTGCGGTGCTGGGCCCATGGGTGTCGGTGGCGATTTCGCTTGCGCTGTGCCTGCTGGCACTGGCAACGGTGCTGGGCTGGGGGCTGTATGGCATCCGCTGCGCTCAGTTTCTCTTTGGGGAGGGGGCGTGGAAGCCCTTTGTGTTTCTGCAGGCATCCACGGTGGTGCTGGGAGCGGTGCTGCAAACCGGGACGGTTTGGCGCCTGGCTGAAATCGTCAATGGCCTGATGGCCATTCCCAATCTGCTTGCTCTGGGGATTTTGACCCCGGAAGTGGTGAAATTAACGAAAGAATATGAAAAGAAGGGCAGCACCACATCTGCCCGTGGAGGATATGATGAAAATCTCAGACAAAGCCAACCGCTGTGAGTCCTCGCCGATGCGGAAGTACCATCCGCTGGCGGTGGCCGCAAAAGAGCGGGGAATGAATATCTATCATTTGAACATCGGACAGCCTGACCTGCCCACCCCGGAGGTATTTTACGACGCGGTGCGGCAGTTTAATCAGAAAACCCTGTCTTATTCCGAATCGCCCGGCCATCCGGCTCTGATTGATGCCATTCGTGGTTATTACAGGGGCTTGGGCGTGGAACTGGAGCGGGGGGATGTGCTGATTACCACCGGCGGAAGTGAAGCGCTGATGCTGGTGTGCAACTGCATTTTGGACCCCGGCTCGGAAATGATCGTGCCGGAACCTTTTTATCCCAATTATGCCACCTTTGCCACCATGGCCGGCGGCGTCATCCGCCCTCTGCCCACCTGCCCGGAGGAGGGCTACCGCTATGCCTTCCGGGACCGGCTGGAGGCGCTGATCAACCCCAACACCCGGGCCATTTTGATTACCAATCCCGGCAATCCCACAGGCGTGGCCCTGACGGATGAAGAAATGCGGATGATTGCCGATGTGGCAAAGGCGCATGGATTGTACCTTGTCAGCGACGAGGTGTACCGGGAGTTCTGCTACGACCGCTCCGGCAGTGTCCCCACTATGGGTATTTTTGAGGATATTGCGGAGAATCTGGTGCTGATTGATTCCGTGTCCAAGCGGTTTTCCGCCTGTGGCGCCCGGGTGGGCTGCGCCATCACCAAAAATAAGTCCTTGCAGAAGGCACTGCTGAAATTCTGCCAGTCCCGACTGGCGGTGGCAACCATGGATCAGGTGGCAGCGGCAAAGCTTTACACCGTGGGAACGGATTTTTACGCTGCCTGCCGGAGGGAGTATGAAAAGCGGCGGGATTTGGTGATTGACTGCCTGCGGGCCATCCCCGGCGTGCTGGTGGAAAAGCCCATGGGTGCCTTCTATGTGATGGCCCGGCTGCCGGTGGACGATACAGATAGATTCCAGAACTGGCTGCTGACGGACTTTGCGGATAACGGGGAAACGGTGATGTTTGCGCCGGGCGCGCCCTTCTATGCCACGCCCGGTAAGGGTATGGACGAAGTCCGCATCGCCTACATCTTGCAGGAGGACCGGCTGCGCCGTGCCATGGAGCTGCTGGAAAAGGGCATCGCCCGCTACCGCAGAGAAGTGATGAAGGTATAACATTCATCCGGTACAAAAGAGAGCAAGGAAGTGATTTCGTGCGGATATTGGCTGTTTCCGATGTGGAAGCCCAGCATTTTTATGATTATTATGTGCCGGGGGTGCTGGCAGAATACGATTTGATTCTGGCCTGCGGTGACCTAAAGCCGGCCTATATGGAATTCTTAGTGACCATGGCCCGGTGTCCGGTGCTGTATATCCACGGAAATCACGATGAAAGATTTGACACGCACCCCCCGGAGGGCTGTGACTGCGTCGATGACTGCCTGTATGTTTACAAGGGCATCCGCATTTTGGGGCTGGGTGGCTCTTATTGCTACCGTCCGGGCAAGTATATGTATTCCGAAAAGCAAATGCGCAAGCGGATTCGGAAACTCAATCGCCAAATTCGCAAGAACAAGGGCTTTGACATTTTGATGACCCACGCGCCAGCCAGAGGGCTCAATGACTTTGACACGCTGCCTCACCGGGGGTTTGAGTGCTTTAATGAGCTTTTGGAAAAATACAAGCCCCGGTACTTTATCCATGGCCATATCCACATGGAATATGGCCACGATGTCCCCCGGCTGACGGAGCTGGAAAACACCACGGTCATCAACGCCTGCGGGTACTATGCTTTTGATTATGAGGAAAAGAAGCCCTGATGCGGATGTATCAGGGCATCTTTTTTTGAAAAAGGGTAGAAAAACAATTTTTACCGTGATATAATAACAAAAGCGAAAAATACAGGAGGCATTTTGTATGACCAAAATTGACATTTATTCCGGCTTTTTGGGCGCCGGTAAGACCACTTTGATTAAGAAGATGATTCAGGAAGCCTACAAGGGCGAGCAGCTTGTCCTCATCGAAAATGAGTTCGGTGAAATCGGCATCGATGGCGGATTTTTGCAGGACGCGGGCATCAATATTACGGAGATGAACTCCGGCTGCATCTGCTGCTCTCTGGTGGGCGACTTTGGCAAGGCACTGACCCAGGTCATCGAGCAGTATCACCCTGACCGCATTGTGATTGAGCCTTCCGGCGTGGGCAAGCTGTCGGATGTGGTGGCTGCGGTGGAGAAGGTGATTTCCGACGATGTGGTGCTGGGCTATAAGGTGGCGGTTGCCGATGCCGGCAAGGTGAAGATTTATATGAAGAACTTTGGCGAGTTCTACAACAACCAAATCGAAACCGCTGATACCATTATCCTCTCCCGCACCAACGCCATCCCTCAGGCAAAGCTGGACGCTGCCGTGGCCCTGCTGCGGGAGCACAATGACCACGCGGCGCTGGTGGTGGCACCCTGGGACGAGCTGACCGGCGCCCAGCTGCAGGAAGCCATGGAGGGACAGAGCTCCCTGCAGAAGGAACAGGAGGAGCTGGAGCATCACCACGAGCATCATCACCACCACGACCACGACCATGAGCATCATCACGACCATGAGGAAGATTGCTGCTGCGGCCACCACGACCATGACCATCATCACCACCATGCCGACGAGGTGTTTACCTCCTGGGGCGTGGAAACGGCAGGCAAATTCACGGTAGAGGGCATCCAGAAGGCACTGGAGGCGCTGGACACCGGTTCCTACGGCGCGGTTCTGCGGGCCAAGGGCATTGTTGCCTGCGCCGACGGCGGCTGGATTCACTTCGACTATGTGCCGGAAGAGGCCAATGTCCGCATGGGTTCCGCTGCGGTGATTGGCAAGCTGTGCGTCATCGGCTCCAAGCTGGATGAAAAGGCCATCGCCCAGCTCTTCGGCGTGTGAGGATAAGCTATGAATCAGATTCCTGTCTATGTCTTTACCGGATTTCTGGATTCCGGCAAGACCAAATTCATTCAGGAAACGCTGGAAGATGAGCGTTTCAACGCCGGTGAGCGGACGCTGCTGCTGGTGTTTGAGGAAGGGGAGGAGGAGTATGATTTCTCCACCTATCCCCATCAGAATGTGTATCTGGAGGTGCTGGACCAGCGTACCGTCACCACCAAAGATATGCAGGCTCTGGCAAAGAAATACAAGGCGCAGCGGGTGGTGGCAGAGCTCAACGGCATGGAGCTGGTGGGTGACCTGTATACCCGCTTCCCCCAGGATTGGGCAGTGGCCCAGGAAGTGATGTTTGCCGATGCCACCACCTTCGTGCAATACAATAATAATATGCGCAACCTGATGATGGATAAGCTGATGGGCGCGCAGATGGTGATTTTCAACCGGGTGGAGCCGGGGGCGGACACCATGCCCCTGCACAAGCTGGTGCGAGCCGCCAACCGCCGGGTGGACATTATGTATGACTTCACCGATGGAACCAATGCCTATGATGATGTAGAGGACCCACTGCCCTTTGACATCAACGCCCCTGTCATTCAGGTGAAGGACGAGGACTATGCCCTGTGGTACCGGGATGTGACGGAGGAGCCGGAAAAATACGACGGCAAAACCGTTTCTTTCAAGTGTCAGGCGGCCATGCTGCGCCGGGAGAAGAAGGGGATTTTCGCCCCCGGCCGGTTCGTTATGACCTGCTGTGTGGAGGACATTCAGTTTCTGGGCGTTCCCTGCATCTACCCGGGTCAGGTGGAGCCCCGGGCCTGGTATCAGGTGACGGCAAAAATTTCCGCCGAAAAGCACAGCCTGTACAAAGGGGAGCTTGGCCCGGTTCTGACGGCCATTTCTGTGGAGCCGGCCCAGCCTGCCCAGCCGGATGTGGCAACATTCTAAAAACAAACCGCCGCAGTCAAAAGCGTGATGTCCTTAACGGATAATTACGCAATCGGGTAGGATGACAAAATACAATGACCCAGTTGAGTGTAACGCTCAACTGGGCTTTGTATTTTCTGTACATAAGCGGCAACCTGGATAACCAGGCTACCGCTTCACTATTGTCCTCCATCACAAGTCAATCCAAATGCCTTCGTCCTTGATTTCTGCATTAGGGAGGTTGCGATAGAACCGCTGGGCATCTTCATTGGAAGCGATAAGGCCGATCAGTGTATCGACACCGTGTTCTTTCAGTTCCTTGCGTAAAGTCTGCATCAATGCCTGGGCAATGCCCTTATGACGGTAGCTTTTGATAACGCAGATCCAATCCAAATATGCTTTTGTAGAACCATCAAAATGGCTGTGGATCATGCTTGAGTCGATTCTTCCAACCACCTTGTCGTCCATATAGGCAAGTAATGACAGAGAGTTATCAAATGCTGGATCGTCAAAACTTTTGGTCACATCCGCTATATACTTTTCGTCGATCTCCCAGCCCCAAAAGTTTTCCTCGGCTCGAAGATCACGTTCAAATTGCAGTACATCCGGGATGCGGTCTTTTGTATATTGCTTGATTTCCATCTTATATATCTCCCTCGCTTGCAAAGAAATCATCACAAAAGCGATTCCATTTTTCCTCGTACTCGTCATGGCTGACAAGCTCCATATCTTTGGGTGCAAGGATATTCCGTTTCGTCGCTTCCTCTACAAACCGGTATACCCAATCGTCAGAGGATTCGATCACGGCACGGACAGAATCCCACCCCTTCATAACCGCATAATACAAACGGGTATGTCCATCGAGTGAGATATACCGCCCCTCAAAAGGAATCACTTGGATAATAATATCCTGTGGTTTCTCAATAAAGGTGCTGACAGCCGCTGTTTTATCTTCATCCACATAAAACTGCGGCGGCTATTTTTAAACAATGCGGTCAACCACATACCACAGCAGCACCAGAAGCAGCAAAAAGGGAATGGATGCAATCAAGCTGGCGGTGGTGATGGAAATGGCGACCAGGTTCATGGAGTTCAGCAGAACCACAAGGCCTGTAATCAGCGCGGTGCTGAGAATGGAGCGGGCCAGAGCCCGGCCGATGAAGTTGGAGAAGAAGAAGGTGTACAGCACCCCGATGACGGGGTTGGCAATGGTCAGCGCCGCGCCCACCAGGACTTTCATGCTGCCCAGCAGAATCAGAACCACCAGCACCGCAATCAGCACGATGGGGGCAATGGAAGCCAGTCCTTCCGGCAGCCACTGGTTCAGCAGCCCGTCGGTCGCATAGTTGACGCCCAGCGCCAGCGCCACGGTGACAATGCGCCACAGCAGCCACGGCAGCAACTTCTTGCCCTCGGGAATGATGGAATTCATCAGATTCACCAGGAAGGCCAGAATCAGCAGCTGCAGCACCTGGGTGCAGATTTGGGAAAAGGAAGCGTCCAGAATGGGGAACAGCCGCAGCACATCCCCGTCCAAAGTCATGAAGGGCAGGGGATTGACGAACAGCTCCCAGTGCAACCCGAAGCTGTAAATCACGATACAGACCATGTAAAGGCACAGAATCTCCATGGCAGAGGTGATTGCCTTGCCGATTTGTGCCTTTTTGCCAAAGAGAAAGCGGAACATGGAGCCAAGCAGCAGAAAGGCGACCACGAGAATGCCGAAAACAATGGCATAGTCGATGATGGTGCTGACTTTATCCTGCAAGGCAGCGAACAATTCGTTGATTTTTTCCATGAAAACCTCCTTTTGAAAGCAAAAACAGCCGCCATTACTGGCGGCTGTTTCAGTCGATAGAAAACGAAGATTAAATTACTTAATCTCAGCCTCAGCGCCAGCTTCCTTCAGCTCAGCGACCAGCTTCTCAGCGTCTTCCTTAGAGATGGCTTCCTTCAGGGTCTTGGGAGCGTTGTCAACGATCTCCTTAGCTTCCTTCAGGCCCAGGCCGGTAGCGGCACGGACAACCTTGATGACGTTCAGCTTGGAAGCGCCGGCGTTCTTCAGGATGACATCGAACTCGGTCTTCTCCTCGACCTCAGCAGCAGCGGAAGCAGCGGGAGCGGCAACAGCGGCGGCAGCGGCGGAAACACCGAAAACCTCTTCCAGGGTGTGGACCAGTTCGGACAGCTCCAGGACGGTCAGTTCCTTAACCTGCTCAACCAGAGCAGTGATCTTTTCACTAGCCATTTTAATAATCCTCCTAATGTGTGTTTGTGTTTAATTTAAGAATGAAAGGGGAGTGCGATTAGGCTTCTGCTTCTGCGGCAGGAGCGGAGCCGTCCTTCTGCATCCGGATCTGATCCAGGACGAAGGCCAGGCTGGAAATGGGTGCCAGGAAGGTACCAAGCACGGAAGCCACCAGAGCATTCTTGCTGGGCAGCTCACCGAAGCCGCTGAGCTGGTCGGCGGACAGGACAGAGCCTTCCACGATGCCGCCCTTGATGTTCAGGGTCTTCAGCTTGTTCTTCTTGACGAACTCGCAGACGATGCGAGCAGGGGCGATGGGGTCGCCGGTGGTGGAAGCCATTGCGGTGGTACCGTTCAGAACCTTAGAGAAATCGTAGCCACAATTCTTAGTGGCGAAATTGGTCAGGGTGTTCTTAACGACGGTGTACTCCACGCCAGCTTCGCGGAACTGCTTACGCAGTTCGGTGTCCTGAGCAACAGTGATGCCCTTGTAATCGACGAAGACCACGGAAGTAGCTTCCTGGATTTTGCCGGTCAGGGATTCAACGACTGCCTTCTTGCTCTCAAGAACCTTTGCGTTGGGCATAATTTTCACCTCCGAAAAATAAAAATGTCCTTCTGCCAGAAAGACAGAAAGACACGCAAACAATCAAATTGTAGGCGCACCTCGGCAGGAATTACATCTTCCGAAACCTGCTGTCTTTGGCAACAGATGCATTCTATCACAGGTGCGCATATTTGTCAAGCATTATTTTGAGGAAAATTGGATTTTGTTGTGAATTTCCAACAAAAAGAGGAATCACCTTTTCTGCAAAGGGCGGATGGCTTCTTTTAATGCCAAACCCACCAAAGGATAGTTTATCACAGCGGCGAAGAAAGGGCAAACATTATTTTGCAAAACGAAAAAACTTTGGAATAAGTTCCAAAGGAGCGGGGAAAAGGCGGGGATTTCCATGGGAAAATCTGGAATTTCCTCCAATAGCCGGGAAAAGGAAGGTATGATATACTATACAAAATAAATTGGGAAGGAGCGTACCGTAAAAATTTCAAAAGCCAACGACTACCCCAAAAACTGAAAGGAGTAACAACATGTTGAAAAGAAAACTGACCGCACTTGCCCTTAGTTTTGCCATGCTGGCATCCTTTCCTTCTGCCGTAGCCGCTGACGAACCGTCTGCGCAGCCTACAGTGGAGGAAATTCTGAGCGAGTATCACGCAAAAGCTTTTGCCGCACAGCAGCAGGGAGAAGTTGCCCCTGCCTCCAGCCGCTCGCGCCAGAGCAACACAAAGACCCTGGAACAGGAAACCGTGGACGCGCTGAACGCCGCCGGATATACAGCATACAATGTTACAGCAGAGAGCTATGAAGCTCTTGAAAAGGAATTAAAAACCGATTTTGGTGCTATGGGAATGCAGGAAAATGGCTCGTATATCGTGGTGATTGAGGGAACGGAATCCGACGCAACCCCCGATGATGGTGTTCAACCGGCTTCTACCATTTCTCCCGAAATTGAGTTGGGGCAACCTGATGATACAGGCGCTTATCCGGCTACATATACTTATAATGGGGTTACTTATGATGTTCGTTTTATTACAGTTACCTCCGCGGAAGGTGGATGGAGTGATCGGACGGAGAGTACATTGGGTGAAATGGGATTGGCACATAAGACATGGAAAGAACTGGCAGAATTTTGCCTGCTAACAGTGCTTGATAATCTGGCGCAAGGTCCCTACGCATCTATTGCATCGCTTTTGGCTAAGCTTGTAACGGACGACGGCGTGATTCATCTATCGCCAGGTGCAATGAATGTCTTTGCATATACTACCTGGAATCGCCAGTTTATCCAGGTTTATTGGAGAGATAAAGGTTACTGGTGCGGTGCTCAATGCTCAGAATATGCAAATATTACAGCATACACAAGCGGGGCGGTATTGAATGAATCTACGAACTTTTTCGACATAGTTCAAGGAGATACTATAAAAAACACAATCTATTCGGCGGATTATTTTGATATAAACAAGCGCCTTTATGATGCGGTTTCCGCAATGGTACACGGTGCCAATATTCCCCATGACCGCGTTGATGTAAAGTTTTATCTCGGACAAGATGATTTGACGCTTCAGCCAGGTTCAGAATATTTGTTTACGCATTACAGCCCACCGATTTCAAAGGTGCAAATAGATTCTTGAAAGGATGCGTTTCATGAACAGAAGACGATGGATTATCATAGTGGCATGTTGCTTGCTGGTTATAGCTGTGGCGGTAACGGTTTTCCTTGTGAATAGAAAGCGGTCTTTTGACTGGACAATGCAGGGGTACTGGGTTTCCGCCGATGGGACGGTAAGGGAAAAGGTAAAACTGACTGTAAGAGGCTCTGTAAGCAAGGCGAAAAAAGGCGAAGACCCCCGACTGTGGCTGGAATACAACTTGCCGGAAGGGCCATATACGACTTGGCCTGACTCCGACGGCCTTGCTAGTTGTGTGCAGAGGTTGTTGGGTGTCAGCTATTATGGTGTGCGTTCGCTTGATGCTGATGAAAGAATGAAATACGGTGTAATGGCGTCGCATGCGATTGACCTGGAAGAAGAGTATCTCATTCTGTTCTGGGAGAACAATACCGATGAATACCTTGTCGCGGCAACGAATCCCGATGTAGATCCGACAGATATTTTGAAGCATTTTGAACTGTTTATGCAGGTTTTTGCATTTGACTAAGCTGCGTTTATTTTCCTCTGGAGTGAGGGGAAATTTGTGGCATCTACCGACCCCAATGCAGACCTGGCGGCATTGTATGAATCTGTTCAGCATGTTAACTTCGGATGGAAGTAAAGATAGGGAGGATGAAAGGAGATGACTATGCGAAAGAAATATCATCGAATTGTAATGGCTGTTCTGGCGGCGGTATTGCTTCTGGTGGGAGTGTCTGGTTGCGGAGAAAAGGTGCAGAAGGAAAAAATTGAGTGGCAGCTCTACGGTGCCTGGATTTCGGCAGATGGCAGCCTGGGGAATCAGGTTTCTCTTTCCGTGCGTGGCGCATATCCGGCGCAGTTGACAGCCGGGCAGGGCGTGGAGGCGGAGATTGCCGTTGAGTGGCCGGAGAATTTCCAATACCGGGACGGTAAACTGACAACATGCCATTCCTATCCGCTGGAAGATGACGGTAAGGGGGAATCTGTATATCTGCTGTTTAGCGGCACGGATTATGACCCGGAGGAAAACAAACCGGTCACCTATCGCTACTGGGTGTTCCCGGAAAAGGAGCTTGCTGTCTTTGCTTGGGGCGAAAATGAGCGCATCGTAATTGCCTCCACTGACCCCAACGCAGACTTGGCGGCGCTGTATGAATCTGTTCAGCATGTTGACTTCGGATGGGAGTAAAGACAGTGCTTCGGAGGAAATGATATGAAACGAAAAATTTTGGCGCTTGGGATTATTGCCCTTTTGGTAGCGGCCGCGTGCCTGTGTTTGCTGCCCCGGAAAACAGATGTATCCCAGACACTTCATGCAGTGAAACTGGATGACGATGGGAACGAAGTGGGAACGGCAGAGATTGTCATTCGGGGACATTATCTCGATTACCTGTTCCGCAAAGATAGAATGGATATTACCATCAAACCCTTTGATGAATATTCCTACATTGGACTTGTTCGGGATGCGTCCTCCAAGGTTAAAGGCCTGGTCACCAAGTGGGAAAAAGTGAGATATTATCAGATTTCGATTTTTGTGGAAGTTAACGAGCGTTGGGAATACTTTGGAGGTCTGGATTTCAGCCCGGATTTTGAGTGCTGGCATTTTACGCTATGGGGAAACCATGACCATTTTGTTGCCAGCAGCAATGGGGAATATACCACGGCAGAGCTGAAGGAATTTTTCGGCATCAAGTAAAAAAGAATCCCCGGAAGCAGTTGCTTCCGGGGAATTTCGTTATCCTTACAGATACTTGGCGGTAGAAACCTTGACGCCGGGGCCCATGGTGGAAACCACGGTGCAGGAGCGGATATACTGGCCCTTGGCTGCGGCGGGCTTGGCCTTCACAACAGCCTGAATCAGGGTATCCATGTTCTCGGTCAGCTTCTCGGTGCCGAAGGAAACCTTGCCGATGGGGCAGTGGATGATGTTGGTCTTGTCCAGACGGTACTCGACCTTACCAGCCTTGATTTCGGTGACAGCAGCGCCAACATTGGGGGTGACGGTGCCAGCCTTGGGGGAGGGCATCAGACCCTTGGGGCCCAGAACCTTACCCAGACGGCCAACAACGCCCATCATGTCGGGGGAAGCGACGACCACATCGAACTCGAACCAGTTCTCCTTGGTGATTTTCTCCACCAGCTCCATGCCGCCGACATAGTCAGCGCCGGCAGCCTTAGCCTCGTCCACCTTGGCATCCTTGGCGAAAACCAGAACGCGCATGGTGCGGCCGGTGCCGTGGGGCAGGACGACAGCGCCACGAACCTGCTGGTCAGCGTGACGGGAGTCAACGCCCAACTTGATGTGCAGCTCGACGGTCTCGTCGAACTTGGCGGAAGCACCCTTCACAACCAGGTCCAGGGCTTCGGCGGGATCATACTGAACAGAGCGGTCGATCAGTTTCGCGCTCTGCTGATACTTTTTACCTCTAAACACTTAAATAATCCTCCTATATAGTGGTGATGCGGAATAATCCTCCCACATTTCCGGGATTCCTTTTCCCGGACAGACAAATATCAGTCGATGACGGTGACGCCCATGGAGCGGCAGGTGCCACGGACCTGGCTCTCGGCAGCTTCCAGAGAGTTGACATTCAGGTCGGGCAGCTTGGTCTTAGCGATCTCGGTGACCTGAGCAGCGGTCAGGGAGCCAACCTTGGTCTTGTTGGGGACACCGGAGCCGCTCTGCAGGCCTGCGGCCTTCAGAACCAGCAGGGGAGTCGGAGGGGTCTTGGTGATGAAGGTGAAGCTGCGGTCAGCGTAAACGGTGATAACGACGGGGATCTTGTAGCCTTCCATAGCCTGGGTACGAGCGTTGAACTCCTTGATGAAAGCAGCGATGTTGACACCGTGCTGACCCAGAGCAGGACCGACAGGGGGAGAAGCGGTAGCCTTAGCGGCGTTAATCTGAAGCTTGATAATGCCAGTGACTTTCTGTGCCATGATAAGCACCTCCTGAATATATTGTGGTGTAATGCGCGATGCGCAATTTTTCGGGGTATTACCCCTCCCACGTTCCGGCCGGACAGAATTCCGACCCGATGCGTTTACTGGGAAATGACCTCTACCTGATCGAGTTCAAACTCGACGGGGGTCTCGCGGCCAAACATGGAAACAACCACGCTGACCAGATTTTTGTCGACCTCGATGGCCTCCACTCTGCCGGTGAAGCCGCTGAGCGGACCGTCGAGAATGCGGACGGTATCGCCAACAATGTAATTGACGATGATTTCCTTCTTCTCAACGCCCATGGCGTAAACTTCCTCCTCGGTCAGGGGAGTGGGGTCGTTGCTGGAAGAGCCCACGAAGCCGGTCACACCGCGGACATTCCGAATGACATGCCAGGTATCATCGCTGTAAACCATCTTAACCAGCACATAACCGGGATACACCTTGCGGTCGTAAGTCTTGCTGACGCTGGACTCGGTGATTTCGGTGACGGTCTCCAGAGGAATGGAAACAGCCAGAATCTGATCCTGCAGATGGCGGCTTTCCACGGTCTTTTCGATGGTGGCCTTTACAGTGTTTTCGTAACCGGAATAGGTATGCACAACATACCACTTTGCAGCATCGGCCATGGTATTAACCCTTAATCAGGTCGATCAGGCTGCTGATACCGAAACCTGCCGCAAAGTCAAAGACCCAGATGAACACGCCGACGACCAGCACGCAGCCGCAGACGATGAGCGTATTCTTCAGGACCTGCTTGGGGGTAGGCCAGACAACCTTCTTCAGTTCGCTTTTCAGCTCACGGGAGTATCTGCAGACGCTGCCCCAGGCTCTTTTGAACCAGTTTTCCTTTTTGACTTCTGCCATGATGATAGGCCCTCCTTACTTCGTCTCGCTGTGAGTGGTATGCTTTCTGCAGAATCTGCAGTACTTGCTCATCTCCAGACGGTCGGGATCGTTCTTCTTGTTCTTCATGGTGTTGTAGTTTCTCTGCTTGCACTCAGAGCATCTCAAAGTGACCTTAACGCGCATAACGGCACCTCCTTAAAAATTGCCTCCCTGTATCACCCCGGCTAGGTTGGAATTTAGAAAGCGGACAACTACATTTCCGCTCCGTGGCTGAAAAATGGGCATAACAACAAGACCCTTTTTTCACAGGTGAGGTCATTCTATCACAGATTTATGGCATAGTCAACAATTATTTTCGGATTTTTTCGTTGATTTTACGAAAAAGAATCGGCATTTGGCCACAAAAAGAAAAAAGCCCTTTCTTTTTTGCCTTTGTCCGATTATAATAGAGGCATCAGAAGGAAAGGACTTACGGATATGAAGAGAATTATGGGAATTGACTATGGGGACGCCCGCACGGGTGTGGCTATATCGGACTTACTCTGCTCACTGGTTGGCTCCACAGCGGTGGTGCCCAGCCGAAACAGAGAAAAAGCCATCGCGGACATTGTCCGGATGGCAAAGGAAAACGAGGTCGGCGAAATTGTGGTGGGTCTGCCCCGGAATATGGATGGCACAGAAGGTGTCCGGGCGGAGCTTTGCCGGGAATTTGCCCAGGTGCTGGGGCAGGCAGCCCAGCTGCCTGTGACCATGTGGGATGAGCGGCGCACCACGGTGGAGGCCCACAACATCCTCTCCCAGCACAATTACCACGGCCAGAAGCGAAAGAACACCGTGGACGCAGTGGCGGCTTCTCTGATTCTGGAGGGGTATCTCAATTCTCTGAAGCGGAAGTGAGCTTTTTGGGGCGGTACCGTAACTCCCGAATGCCGCTGAGAATGAGAAGAAATCCAAAAAATTTTTTCAGCAGCCCTGTGTCGAGATACGGGCTGAGAAGGGAAAACCCTGCTGCCGCGGCGCATCCCAGTGCCATGGGCAGCAGGATTTTTTTAAGCTTTAAGCGTCCCTGCCGCCATCGGAACAAACTGGCGCACAGGGCGCAGGGGATGAAAAACAGCAGATTGATACACCGGGCGGTGAATGGCTCCAGCTTCAGCACCAGGGTCAGCCACAGCATCAGCAGGCTTCCGCCGCCGATGCCGATGCCGGAAAGAAAGCCCAGAATACATCCCATAAGCAGGGAAGGCATCATAAATACCGAATCCCTCCCCACAGCAGCATGACACCCAGCAGCCGGTGCAGCCACTTCACGGGAATCCGCCTGCCCAGCAGTCCTGCCAGAATACCGCCCGGAACAGCGCCCAGCAAATAGGGGAGAGCAGCGCGCCAGGGCAGGGGCTGCTGCGTGGCGCTGACAGCCAGGGAAACCAGGCACAGCGGCAGCACAATAGCCACAGACGCGGGGAACAGCTCCTGCTCTTCCCACTGCCCGGTGGTGCTCAGCATCGGAATCAGCACCATACCGCCGCCCGCTCCCAGCAGGCCGTTGACGGCTCCGGCCAGCAGCCCTGCCAAACCGGATTTCCAATGAACCATAAAAAATCGCCTCCTGCGGAAAGCTTTCCACAGGAGGCGATTGCTATTCATCTTAGTGGCTGAGAGTCAGGTCCATCTTGATGTGCTTGGTGCTGAGCACTTCCACAGTGATGGCGTCCTCCAGCGCGGTGAGCCATTCGGACACATCGCTGCTGCGCAGGGCGGCTTCCACCATGTAGTCACGGAACAGGGTTTCACTGTCGCCGACGAAGTACATCACATGGTAGCCGTACTCGGTTTCCACCAGACCGGTGTCGCCGGGCTTCCGCTCGGAATCGAAGCACCAGTCGTTAAAGGCTTCCACCATCTGGTTGGGGTAGATATCCTCATACAGGCCGCCGTTGGACTTGGAGCCGGTATCGGTGGAGTTCTTCTCTGCCAGTTCGGCGAAGCTCTCCTCAGTCTTATCGCCGGAGATCCATGTCTTCAGCAGGTTGGAGGCCTTGAGCTTGGCAGCATCCTTCTCCGCGTCGGAGTAGGTGACATTGCCGTTGGAGTCCTTGGTGCCGCCCTCGAAGGAAATCAGAATGTGGCGGACATTCTTCAGAGCATAGTTGTTGTCGCTGACGGAGCCGAAGCGCAGCACATAGTAGCCGTAGACCACTTCGCTGTCGCCGGAGCCGGACTTGTTGGCCACCACGGTCATGTCGCCTTCCTTGCGCTCCACATAGGCGGGATCCTCGCCCTCAACCTCGGACTCGACCTTGCCGGCAATCCAATCCTGGAACAGGGAGCTGACACCGGTGGTGCCGTTGAAGCCGTTGTACAGCACATCTTCGTACTTGGTGGAAGCGGCCTTTTCGTTCTCCTTGTTAATTTCCAGAGCCTTGATCGCGGCGTCAAACTCTTCCAGCGTGGCGTAGGTGCCGGCAGCCAGTTCGTTGGCAACCTTCTCGGCGGCCAGACGGCCGGCTTCCTTCTCCTCGGCGGAGTAGGTGACCTTGCCATCCTCACCCTTGGTGCCGCCCTCGTAGAAGGAGCTGACAGTCAGATAGTAGGCAGCGTAGGAGTAGGAGTTATACTTGAAAGCGGAACCGGCCTCAAACTCCCGCAGGTCGCTGGCCTCATACTCCAGAGATTCAGCGTATTCAGCGTGGTAAGCGTCGGCGGTGGCGCAGACGGTGTAGTAGTTACGGTAGGATTCCTCGGTGGCACCGTTGCCGTAGACGGCACGCAGGTAAGCGTCCACATTCTTGTAGCCATAGATGGAGGAATAGATTTTCAGGGTGGACATCATGCTGTCGATGGACTTCTGCTGATCCTCGCTCAGCTGGAAGTTGTTCTTTACAGCCTCGTTGTACAGTGCGTAGGTGTACTGGATGTTGCTCTTGGCGTTGTCCAGGAAGCTGTCGGCCCAGGTCTTGCCGGATTCCTTGTCATACACCTGCTCGTCCAGAGGCTTGGAGGTGTTCAGGAAGAGGGAAATGTAATCGCCCACCTGGTTGACATAGGAGTTGACAGCATCAATGTAGAAGTAGTTGGCTTCCACAGCGCTGAGGGTGTGACCGCCAACCTCAATGGCATCGCTGTTCTTGTAGATGATGTTCTTAATGGGGTTGAGTGCGACGGCACTGACGAAGATTGCCAGAACCAGGGCAATCACAACCCAGAAAGTCAAGGTGTAGCG
This sequence comes from Faecousia sp., assembly GCA_045121575.1. Classification (GTDB taxonomy): domain Bacteria; phylum Bacillota; class Clostridia; order Oscillospirales; family Oscillospiraceae; genus Faecousia. Next base: position 16,595 of record JBGVGH010000047.1, on the reverse strand, counting down.
CTTGAGCTGCTTGGCTTCCTTTTCGGCGGCGAGCTGACGCTCGGTCATGTTCTGCGCGTTGCGCAACTGCTTTTTCTTGGATGAACTCATAGAATCATTTCCTCTCGTTTGTCCTAGTGATTTGCACGCGAAGGTATTTTTTCACGCATAGACCAGAGGATTATAACTGATTTTGACCGGAGTTTCAAGGGGCAAACTGCTAAAAAGTAGAAAAAAGAAAAAATTTTACAGTTTTTGCCATGGAAACCGTGCATAATAAAAAACATGGGGAGCTTGCGCTCCCCATGCACCCGCTTCGGCCGTATGCATCCAATTATGACCTGCACGTGATGGCAGGTGGGTTGCCGCTCCTGTCCTTCACTGCTCCCAACATCCACCCCTCGTCAAAGCGGGGGCGGGAGGTCTGCAAACCGGGCAGGAAGCTAACTTCCCGATTCAAAAATGTGGGTCCAAAAGGACACATTACGCACCAAGCAGGAAGAAAGATTATTCTTCGTCCGCTTCTTCCTCGTAGAGGGAATCCATCATGAGACTGTGAACCGCTTCCAGCTCCTCGGCGTCCTCAATGGCGCACAGGATGCTTTCGCCGTCCTCTTCCACGGACTTGAGAATGGAGATTTCCAAATCCGCTTCCTCATCCGCGTCCACGGCGGGGATGACCGCCAGATAGGTTTCACCGTTATACTCCAGGGAGGTGAGGACCTCCAGCTCGTACTCGGTGCCGTCCTCGTCCACGATGGTGATGAAATCGGAGCCAAATTCGTCAGACATATAATACTCCTTCCAAAGGGAACTTGATTACGCTCCTATTGTACTATCATCCCCGTGCAAAATCAAGTGGAAAAATATCAGGACAGATAATTTTCCAGCAGCCGGTTCAAATCCTCCATGGAATCCACCCGAATGCCGTTTTTCAAAGCAATGCGGTCTTTTTCCGGCAGAACACATACAGGATAGGGAAAGACGCGCCAGGGCTCCGGGCTGCCGTCTTTCCACAGGGCGATGCGCCCCTCATGAACGCCGATGAGAAAGCCAAACAGAAGCAGGGAACAGAGCATGTGCTGCAGACGGTGGTGTTTCATAGGTTTCTCCTCTCTGTCATACAATACGATATGATAATGTATGCAATTTTGGGAATGCTATTCCCGGAAAAACAGGCCGTTTTCGCCGAACGGCAGATTATTTACAAATTAGGGCTTTCGTTTTGCAAAAGTATGTGATATAATCTCAGATTGAAAAGCCATGCGCAGCGGCTTTCCTGTGGATTTCATCCTTCTTTTGCGGACGAAGCAACGGAGGGATTGGGTTGAAAAAGGAAAAACGCCCCGGAGAAAAGCCGCGGAAAATTTGGAAAATCATAACCATAAGCATTCTGACGCTGCTGGTGGTGGTTCTGGTTTGCAGCTTTGTGTTTGTCAATATTTTAGCTGCTTACCTGCAAAAGAACATTCTGCCTCTGGCGCAGGTGAATCTGGAAAACTACGCCCTGGACCGCACCTCGTATCTCTATTATTATAATGAGAGTGGCCAGATTCAGGTGCTGCAACAGCTCTATTCCACAACCGACCGCCAGTGGGCCTCCTTTGAGGAGTTGCCGGCGGACCTCATCAACGCCGCCATTGCTATTGAGGACAAGCGGTTTTATGAGCATCAGGGGGTGGACTGGATTACCACCGCCAAAGCTTTCCTCAATCTGTTCACCGGCGGAAGCGCCACCTTCGGCGGCTCTACGCTGACCCAGCAGCTGATGAAAAACCTCTTTCTCAGCACGGACGAAACGGCGGACGATGTGACGGTGCAGCGCAAGGTTATCGAAATATTCCGGGCGCTGGCCTTTGAAAAGGCGTATGACAAAAATGTGGTGCTGGAGTGGTATCTCAACTCCATTTATTTTGGAAATGGCTGCTACGGTGTAAAAAGCGCTGCCCAGTATTACTTCGGCAAGGAGCTGGGGGAGCTGACCACCGCTGACTGCGCCGCCCTCATTGGCATCACTAACAACCCAACGCTGTATAATCCCTACCGCACCACCCTGGATAATTACCGGGGCCAGCAGCTCAACGGGCGGCAGCGCAACCGGCTGCGGCAGGAGAGCGTGCTGGAGCAGATGTATGTGCAGGGCTGGATTGACAAGGCAACCTTTGACACCGCCATGGCCCAGGAAATGGTGTTTCAAAAGGGAACGGTGGCCCAGGAAAAGGGCCGGGTTTACTCCTGGTATGTGGACACGGTGCTGGAGGATGTGGCCCACGCGCTGGCGCAGCAGGACGGCATCACCGCCTGGAACAGCGCCATTCGCAGCCAGTATATCTCCCTGATTTCCCGGGCAGGCTACCACATTTATACCCCTTACAGCGCAAAGACGCAACTGGCAGTTGACAAAATTTACACCGATTTGGAGGAAATTCCCACCGTAAAAGGGGGAAATCAGCTGCAATCCGCCATTGTAATTGTGGATAACCGAACCGGAGATGTGGTTGCCATGGCCGGTGGCGTGGGGGGAAAAAAGGACTTTGACGCCTATAACCGGGCGGATGTGCCGCTGCAAATCGGTTCATCCATCAAGCCCCTGACGGTTTACGGCCCCGCTTTTGACAAGGGGCTGATTACCCCGGCAACCATTATAGATGATTTGCCTCTGACCTTTCTTTCCGACGGAACTCCCTTTCCCAGAAACGACAACCGGCTCTATCAGGCCTCCCGCACGGTGCTGCGGGGCGTGGTGTCGTCGGTCAATGCGGTAGCTGCCAATACTCTGCGGCAGCTGGGACTGAAATACAGCTATGATTTTGCGACCAATCAATTCGGGATTACCACGCTGACGGAGCACTATGTGTCCCCCAGCGGCGGTGTTTTCTCGGATGTGGACTATGCGCCCCTTGCCCTGGGGGCATTGACCAAGGGCATGACGGTGCGGGAGGTGACTTCCGCTTACGCCGCCTTTGCCAACAACGGCGTCTGGCGGGAGGGGAGAACCTTCCTGCTGGTGCTGGATGACGAAGGCCGGGTGGTGCTGGATAACCGGCAGGAAAGTCGGAAAATTCTCAGCGACAAGGCCGTCAATTATATGAATTACTGCCTGGATACCGCCGTTGACCGGGGCACCGGCACGGCGGCGGATATGAAAAAGGAATTGGGCATGGCGGTGGCGGGCAAAACCGGCACCACCGGCGCCAATCGGGACCGGTATTTCGCCGGATTTACCGGGTATTACACCGCGGCGGTCTGGTGCGGCTTCGACACCCCCCAGACCATTGAGCTGACCGGCTCCACCGCCAATCCTGCCGCAAGGCTTTGGAAAAAGGTGATGCTTCAGCTCCACCAAAAACTGCCGTCTATCCCACTTTATGACCGGGAAAAGATGGTGGAAGTCCCCATTTGCCTGGATTCCGGGAAGATAGCAACCGATAGTTGCTACCACGACATCCGCGCCGGGGACGGCTTTTCCCGGGTGGAAAAGGTTCTGCTTTACCCGGAGGATAAACCGAAAGACTACTGCGACCGGCACATCACGCTGGATTACTGCGTGGAGGGCCATGGAGTTGCCAATGAATACTGTAAGTTGTTTGCCGCCGAAGGGGTATTGCCCCTGGAGCGCAAGGCGCTGCTGAAACTGACCCAGAGCCGGCTGAACCAGCTTCTACAGGCAGAGGGAAAGGGACTGGTTTCCGAGTACCTGCGCAACGACTATATTTATCTGGTGGATGGCAAGGGAAAGGACAAGGCCTTTTTCGGCGTCCATGGAAATATCAATGGGGGACTGAATGTTCCGTATCAAATCTGCCGGGTGCATACCCGCAGGAGCTGGGAGGAATTTGTGGAGTCCACACGGCCCACAGAGCCGCCTGCCACAGAACCGCCCGCAACCGAGCCGCCTGCAACGCTGCCCCCGGTGGTGACCATGCCGGCGACCCTGCCCCCGGAACCCACGGTGCCCATCACCACAGCACCGCCGGAACCCACATCGGTGACCGAACCTGCTCCCACAGAAACGACGGAGCCTGCCCCCACGGCGAATCCCACGGAAAATACAGAACTCATAAGGAGATAGAGATATGATTTGGATTTCTGACGGATGGAAGGAATATGAGGTGCTGGACACCTCCGACGGCGAGCGTCTGGAGCGCTGGGGAAAGTATATCCTGGTGCGCCCCGACCCTCAGGTCATCTGGAGCACGCCCCATGCCGACCCCAACTGGAAAAAGTACGATGCCCGCTATGTCCGCTCCAACACCGGCGGCGGTCATTGGACGGAGCATCATCTGCCGGAGCGCTGGCAGGTGCGCTATAAGGACTTTTTGACTTTCAATGTCAAGCCCATGAATTTCAAGCACACCGGCGTGTTCCCGGAGCAGGCGGCCAACTGGGATTTCATCCGGGAGAAGTGCGCCGGCGCGGGTCGCCCTGTCCGGGTGCTGAACCTGTTTGCCTATTCCGGCGGCGCCACTCTGGCGGCGGCTGCCGGTGGGGCGGAGGTGTTCCATGTGGATGCCTCCAAGGGCATGGTGGCCTGGGCTAAGGAAAATGCCCAGGCTTCTGGCCTGGCAGACCGGCCCATCCACTGGATTGTGGATGACTGCGCCAAGTTCATCCAGAGGGAAATCCGCCGGGGACGCCGCTATGACGGCATCATCATGGACCCGCCCAGCTATGGGCGCGGTCCCAGCGGCGAAATCTGGAAGATGGAAACCAGTTTCTATCCCTTCCTGCTGGAAACCGCCAAGCTGCTGACGGATAATCCGCTTTTTGTCATCATCAATTCTTACACCACAGGCCTTGCGCCCTCTGCCGTGGGCTATGCGGCAGACACCGCTTTCCCCGGCGGACACACCGCCGTGGGCGAGGTTGGCCTGCCGGTGAAATCTTCGGGCCTGATTCTGCCCTGCGGCGCAACCGGCCGCTGGACACCCTGACGGGAGGGAATACTTTTGAACGAAGCCATTCGTGTGGAACACCTGAATTATGTTTATCCGGGCGTGGACAATGCCCCCGGTGTGACGGTGTTCACGGATTTGAACCTCACCATTGAGGAAGGTATATTTGTGGCCATTCTCGGCAGCAACGGCTGTGGGAAGTCCACCCTTGCCAAGCATTTCAATTCCATTTTGCTGCCCTGCGGCGGTAAGGTCTATGTCTCCGGCATGGACACCTCCAACGAGGAGCTGCTGATGCGGGTGCGCCGGAATGTGGGTATGGTTTTCCAGAACCCGGACAACCAAATCGTCGCCAATGTGGTGGAGGAGGATGTGGCCTTCGGCCCGGAGAATCTGGGCGTGGCCAGTCCGGAAATTGCCCGGCGGGTGGAAAATGCCCTGAAGCAGGTGGGGATGTATGAATACCGGGAGCACGCCCCCCATCTGCTCTCCGGCGGTCAGAAGCAGCGGGTGGCCATTGCGGGCATTATCGCCATGGAGCCCAAGTGCATTGTGCTGGACGAGCCGACAGCCATGCTGGACCCCCGGGGCCGCCGGGAAGTGATGGAAACCGTGACCCGGCTGAACCGGGAAAAGGGCATCACCGTGGTGCTCATTACCCACCACATGGACGAAGCGGCCCAGGCAGAGCGGGTCATCGTTCTGCACAAGGGAGAAGTGGCGGCGGACGGAACCCCGGAGCAGGTATTTTCCCAGGTGGAACTGCTGCACAGCATCGGGCTGGCGGCACCGGATACGGTGGAGCTTTGCTATGCACTGAACAAAGAGGGCTTCCGGCTTCCGCTGGATGCTCTGGAGACAGATAAATGCGCGCAGGCACTTTGCGATGCGCTGAAGGCCTGACGCGCGGGGAGGAATTTTTTGGTGGAGCCTATTTTACAGGTCCAGAACCTGACCCATACTTACAGCGCCGGGACGCCCTTTGAGCATATCGCCCTGGATAATGTCAGCTTTTCCGTGAACCGGGGAGAATTTATCGGCATCATCGGCCATACCGGTTCCGGAAAATCCACGCTGATGCAGCACCTGAACGGCCTGCTCAAGCCAACCTCCGGCACGGTGCTGCTGGACGGCAAGGACATCTGGTCGGACAAGAAGCTGACCCGGGAAGCACGGTTCCGGGTGGGACTGGTGTTTCAGTACCCGGAGTATCAGCTTTTTGAGGAAACGGTGTACAAGGATATTTCCTTCGGCCCCAAGAATATGGGGCTGCCTGCGGAGGAAGTGGACCGCCGGGTGCGGGAGGCTGCGGCCTTTGTCGGCCTGACGGAGCAGCAGCTGGAGGTTTCGCCCTTTGACCTGTCCGGCGGTCAGAAACGCCGGGTGGCGATTGCGGGCGTGATTGCCATGGAGCCGGAGGTGCTGATTCTGGACGAGCCCACCGCCGGACTGGACCCGGCGGGCCGGGAGGAAATTCTCGGCAATATTGAAGCCTACCGCCGTGCCAAGAACGCCACCATCATGATGGTCAGCCATTCCATGAACGATGTGGCTCGGCTGACGGACAGACTGCTGGTGCTCAATGGGGCGCACATTGCCATGGACGGCACCCCCGGCGAGGTTTTCAGCCACGCCTGGGAGCTGGAGGAAATGGGACTGGGCATTCCCCAGATTACCAAAGTGTTCATGCGCCTGAAAGAAATGGGACTGCCGGTGGAGCCGGTATACACCATGGAGCAGGCCGTGGATGCCCTGAAAAAGCTGAAGGAGGGGAAATAAATGCTGAAAGATATTACCCTCGGTCAGTTTTTCCCCGGCAATTCCGTGGTGCACAAGCTGGACCCCCGCACCAAGCTGGTGATGCTGGTGGTCTATATTGTGGCGCTGTTTCTGGCAGTGAGCTGGGTTTCCTATGGGGTGATGCTGCTGTTTCTGGTTTGGTGCATCGCCATTTCCAAAATCCCGGTGAAAAGCATTTTCCGGGGGATGAAGCCTCTGGTGATGATTCTGATTTTCACCGGCGTGCTGAACATTTTCTTTACCGATGGGGAAACGGTGTTGGTTTCCTTCTGGGTCATCACCATCACGCTGGAGGGCGTGGTGCGGGCGTTTTTCATGATGATTCGGATTCTGATGCTGATTTCAGGCACCTTCCTTCTGACCTACACCACATCGCCCATTGCTCTGACCGACGGACTGGAATCCCTGCTGGGACCGCTGAAGAAAATCAAGCTGCCGGTGCATGAGCTTGCCATGATGATGTGCATCGCCCTGCGGTTTATTCCCACCCTGATTGAGGAAACCGACAAAATCATGTCCGCTCAGAAGGCCCGCGGCGCCGATTTTGAAACCGGCTCTTTGATGCAGCGGGTGAAGGCGCTGGTGCCCATTCTGGTGCCCCTGTTTATCAGCGCCTTCCGCCGTGCCGACGAGCTGGCCACGGCCATGGAGTGCCGCTGCTACCAGGGCGGCGAGGGACGCACCAAGATGAAGCTGCTGCGCTATCAGCGCCGGGACTTTGGCGCTTACGGCGTGGGCGTGCTGCTGCTGGCGGCGGTGATTGTGCTGGCCCGCTTCGGGCTGTGAGGTGGCGGATGCGAAATATAGCCCTGTTTTTGACCTATGAAGGCACAGCCTATCACGGCTGGCAGATGCAGAAAAACCTGGCTACGGTGCAGGAAACCATGGAAAAAGCCATTGCCATGGTGGTGGGCCACAGCGTCCATGTCACCGGCTGCGGCAGAACCGATGCCGGGGTGCACGCCAAGTGCTATGTGGCCAATTTCCGCACCACCTCCACCATTCCGGCGGAAAGACTTCCGTATGCCCTCAACACCCATCTTCCGGTGGACATTGTGGTGACGAAAGCCTTTGATGTCCACGAGGATTTCAACGCCATCGGCTCCTGTGCCCGGAAGGAATATACCTACATCATCTACAATTCCAGAGTGCGGGACCCGTTTTATGTAAACCGTGCCTGGTTTTATCCCAAGCACCTGGATGAAAAAATCATGCAGCAGGCCGCCGATCAGTTTGTGGGCACCCACGATTTCGCGGCGGTCAGAAGCGTGGGAACCGATGTCAAGTCCACGGTGCGCACCGTATATTATTATAATGTGGAGCGGCAGGGGAATCTGATTTACCTGCGGGTGTGCGCCAACGGCTTTCTGTATAACATGGCCCGTGCCATGGCAGGCACCGTGGTGTATGCCGCGGAGGGGAAAATCAAGCCTGCGGAAATCGGGGCCATTCTGGATGCGGGCAACCGCACTGCCGCCGGCCCCACCGTACCGCCCGGCGGCCTGTATATGACCCACCTGTGGTACGACGATGGCATTGAAAATTTCCAGTGCCATGACATTCTTTAAACCATAGCGCCTGCCTTTGCGGGCAGGTTGTTCCATAGAAATGGAGTGATAACCGATGCAACCCAAACTTTGTACCAAATGTAAGAAAAATATCGCCGTTGTTTTCATCACCCGCATCGAAAACGGCGCCACGCTGAACGAGGGCTACTGCCTCAAGTGTGCCCGCAGTCTGGGCATTCCCCAGATTGACCAGGCGGTGAAGCAGATGGGCTTCTCCGAGGAGGATTTGGACAACCTCTCGGATGAAATGAGCAATATGTTCGGCCAAATGGACCAGGAGCACCCGGACGAGGACGAGGCGGAGAGCCAGACGGCTACCTTCCCGCTGCTGAATCAGTTGTTCGGCACTTCCCAAAATCTGCCCGCCCAGCAGGAGCCGTCGGAGCATAAAAAGCAGCCGGAAGGGGAGAAACCCCCGAAAAAGAAGGAAAAGGCCCATAAATTCCTGGATTCCTACTGCATGGATTTGACCGGCCGGGCCCAGCGGGGCGAGCTGGATAAGGTCATTGGCCGGGATACGGAAACAGAGCGGATTATCCAGATTCTCAACCGCCGCCAGAAGAACAATCCCTGCCTCATCGGTGAGCCGGGCGTGGGCAAAACTGCCATTGCCGAGGGCCTTGCCCAGCGGATTGCCGCCGGGGATGTGCCCTATAAGCTGAAGGACAAGGAAGTGTTCCTGCTGGATCTCACGGCCCTGGTGGCCGGAACCCAGTTCCGGGGCCAGTTTGAAAGCCGAATGAAGAGCTTGATTTCGGAAATCAAGGCCTGCGGCAATATCATTCTGGTCATCGACGAAGTCCACAATCTGGTGGGCGCGGGGGACGCGGAAGGCTCCATGAACGCCGCCAATATCCTCAAGCCTGCCCTGTCCCGGGGCTAAATTCAGGTCATCGGCGCCACCACCTTTGCCGAGTACCGCAAGTACATTGAAAAAGACGCGGCTCTGGAGCGCCGCTTCCAGCCGGTGACGGTGGCAGAGCCTACCATCGAGGAGGCAGGACAGATTATGCAGGGCGTGGCCAAGGCCTATGCCCAGTTCCACGGGGTGGAGATTCCGCCGGAAATCGCCTATCAGTGCGTCATTCTGTCCGAGCGGTATATTACCGACCGTTTCCTGCCGGATAAGGCCATCGACCTGCTGGACGAAGCCTGCTCCGATGTGAACCTGCGGTGCAAAGAGATTTCCCGCATGGCAGAGCTGAAAAAAGAGCGGGACGACTATGAACTGGAACTGCGGATGCTCAACGAGCAGACGGAGAATCAGGACTATGAGCGCCTTGCCATGGTGCGCAGCAAGCTGCTGCAGCTTTCGGCACAGATTGAGGAGCTGGAGAAGCTGCCCAAGCCTGCCGTGACCATGGAAAATCTGGCCCGCATCATTGAGCTGTGGACGAAAATTCCCGCTTCTAAAATCAAGGCCCAGGAGTATCAGCAGATTAAGGGCCTGTCCGACCGGCTGAAGCAGCACATTGTGGGACAGGACGAGGCGGTGGAGGCGGTTTCCCGTGCCATTCGCCGCAACCGGGTGGGCATTTCTCCCAAGAAAAAGCCGGTTTCCTTTATTTTCGTCGGCCCTACCGGCGTGGGCAAGACAGAGCTGGTCAAGCAGCTGGCGGACGATTTGTTTGACAGCGTGGACAGCCTGATTCGCCTGGATATGTCGGAGTACATGGAAAAACATACCGTTTCCAAGCTGATTGGCTCGCCTCCCGGCTATGTGGGCTATGACGAGGCCGGGCAGCTGACGGAGAAGATTCGCCGCCGCCCCTACAGCGTGGTGCTCTTTGACGAGATTGAGAAGGCACACCCGGATGTGCTGAATGTGCTGCTGCAGGTGCTGGACGATGGACGCATCACCGATGCCCAGGGCCGGGTGGTGAATTTTGAAAACACCATCATTGTCATGACCTCCAATGCCGGCTCGGAAGGTCGGGTGGGAGGCGTCGGCTTCGGCAGAACCGACAGCGACATGGTGAAGGAAAAAACCATGCAGGCGCTGCGGGAATTCCTGCGGCCGGAATTCCTCAACCGGGTGGACGAAATCATCACCTTCAACCACCTGACCCAGGAGAATTTCCTGAATATCGCCGACATCATGCTGGGCGAGCTGCGCCGCAGCCTGGAGAGCCGGGGCCTGTCTTTGTCCTGGGACGAGAGCGTGCGCCAGATGCTGGTGCAGGAGGCTTACTCCGCCGTTTACGGCGCGCGGAACCTGCGCCGCACCATCCAGCGCAGACTGGAGGACCCCATCAGCGAGAAAATCGTGGATTCCTTTGAAAGCCCCATTTCTTCCATTTCTGTCACGGTGGAAAACGGCGAAATTGTGGTATCTGCCCAATAAACAAAGAGAAAAGGAGAGAAGCCGCGGCCTCTCTCCTTTTTACTTTGGATGAAGAATCGACACATTTGACAATAAAACCGTGCTATTCTTTTCGGGATGCCTGCGCTATAATGAGCCCATAGAATTTTGGAAGAAAAGGGAGGAAACGGGATGAAAAAAACGAATATCAAACCCATTACACGGCAGTTTTACAAAGGCAACAGCCTTTATTTCGCTCTTGCTCTGTGCGAGTCTGTGCTGGCGGCGGGCTGCTCGCTGCTGGTTTCCTGGCTGCTGCAGCAGCTGCTGGATCTCATTGGCGGCAACGGCGTCCGGTTTACGCTGACGGAGTTAGTGTGGATTACGCTGGCCGGGATTGGTGTACTGGTGGCAGCGCATCTGATTGCCCTGTTTTCAAAGCCCAAATTCATTGCAAAGGGCATTTCCCAGTATAAGGCCTATGTTTTTGAAGGGCTGACCAGAAAAAACATATCCGCTTTCTCCGGCGAAAATATGTCTACCTATATTTCGGGACTGACCAATGACATGGCCATCATCGAGAAGGGATACCTGCGCAACACCTTCACCATGCTGGACAGTATGCTGGTCTTTCTGGGGGCGGTGGTGCTGATGCTGCTCTACAGCCCTACATTAACGCTGATTGCGTTTCTTTTGTCCCTGTTTCCGCTGGCGGCATCCATTCTGGCGGGTGATAAAGTGGCGCGGCAGGAGAAAATCGTATCGGACCGGAATGAAACCTATACCGCGACACTCCAGGACAGCCTCAGCGGATTTTCGGTCATCAAGTCATTCAAAGCGGAAAAGCAGATGATTCGCATTTTTCGGGAGAATGTCAAAGCACTGGCAGACGCACAGTGCACCCGGGAACAGGTGCAGATTCTGGTGTCGATGTTTGGCTCGGTGGCAGGGGTGACAGCGCAGATTGGGGTATTTATTTTCGGCGCATACCTGGCACTGTCCGGCAAGGGAATTACGGCCGGCACCACCATGGTTTTTGTGCAGCTGATGAACTATGTGCTCAATCCCATTGCCACCATTCCCACCTGCCTGGCAGAGCGAAAAGCGGCAAAGGCGCTGATTGAGAAAGTGGCAAACGCACTGGATAGCAATGTCCGGGAAGAAGGCCAAATGGAAGCAAAGAAGTTGGAGCGGGGGATTACTGTGCAAAACCTTTCCTTCGGCTACGAGCAGGATAAGCCGGTTCTGCACCACATTAACTGCTCCTTTGAGGTGGGGAAAAAGTATGCCATCGTTGGCGCTTCCGGCTGCGGAAAATCCACTCTGCTGAATCTGCTGATGGCTTCGCACCATCATTACGATGGGTCGATTTGCTATGACGATATGGAGTTGCGAAGCATCACCAGCGCCAGCCTCTATGAGATGCAGAGCATCATCCAGCAGAATGTATTTGTGTTCAATGCCACAATTCGGGACAATATTACCATGTTCCACACCTTCCCGGAGGAACAAATCGAGAAAGCCATGCAGCTTTCCGGCCTGACGGCACTGGTTCAGAAAAAGGGAGAGGATTATCTCTGCGGTGAAAACGGAAGCGGCCTCAGCGGCGGCGAAAAGCAGCGTATTTCCATCGCCCGTAGCCTGCTGAAAAAATCCCAGATTCTGCTGGTGGATGAAGCAACGGCTGCCTTGGATGCGGAAACGGCCTATCAGGTATCCAGCGCCATTTTGGGGCTGGAGGGAATTACCGGAATCGTTGTGACCCATTCTCTGGAGGAAGGGCTGCTGAAGCAATACGACAAAATCCTTACCATGAAAAACGGCCGTATCGTCGAAAGCGGCACCTTTGAGGAGCTGATTGGGGAAAAGGGATATTTCTACTCCCTGTTCACCATTTCTCAGGGCTAACTGGAACGCAAAATTCCTTTGGAGGAGAGAAGCTGCGGCTTCTCTCCTTTTGCTTTGATGAAGAATCGACACATTTGGCAATAAATCCGTGCTATTCTTTTCGGGGAGCTTGCGCTATAATGAGCCTATAAAACCGGATGGTGAAAAAAGAAATCAACGGAAAAAAGGGAGGAACAACCATGCTGATTATCAACAACCTGACCAAAACCTACGGAGAAAAGAAGGCCGTGGACGATTTGAGCCTACACATTCAAAAGGGAGAAATCTATGGCTTCATCGGCCACAACGGCGCCGGCAAAACCACCACCATCAAATCCTGCTGCGGCATTTTGCGGTTTGACCGGGGTGAAATTTTCGTCGATGGCATTTCCATGAAGGAAAATCCCCTGGCCTGCAAGGAGAAAATCGCCTACATCCCGGACAATCCCGACCTGTACGAATTTATGACCGGCATCCAGTATCTGAACTTCGTGGCGGATGTGTTCGGCATTTCCGCCGCCCAGCGGCAGGCCCGCATTCATCAGTATGCCGCCGATTTTGAGATTACTGACGATTTGGCCAAGCCCATTTCCGCCTATTCTCACGGCATGAAGCAGAAGCTGGCCATTATCGCGGCGTGGATTCACGACCCCAAGCTGATTGTGATGGATGAGCCCTTTGTGGGTCTGGACCCCAAAGCCTCCCATCTGCTGAAGGAAATGATGCGCCGGCGCTGCGACGAGGGAGCCGCAATCTTCTTCTCCACCCATGTGCTGGAGGTGGCGGAAAAGCTGTGCGACAAGGTGGCCATCATCTCCGGCGGCAAGCTGGTCAAGTGCGGTACCATGGAAGAGGTGCGGGGCGATGATTCCCTGGAAAGCGTGTTCCTGGAACTGGAGGAAGACAAATGATAAAAGCGCTGTTTAAAAAGCAGATGATGGAGGTCTTTTCCTGGGTTTACCGGGATGCCAAGACCGGAAAACGGCGGGGCAAGGCCGGGGCTGTTGGCTACATCCTGCTGTATCTGTTTGTGTTTGCCTCGTTGGGCATGGTGTTCGGGATGATGGCGTCCTCTTTGTGCGCGCCTTTGACCCAGGCGGGGCTTGGCTGGCTGTACATGGCGCTGATGGGAATGGTTGCGGTGGTGCTGGGCGTTTTTGGCAGCGTTTTTAACACCTATTCTTCGCTGTATCAGGCCAAGGACAATGATATGCTGCTGTCCATGCCCATTCCACCGTCTAAAATCCTGCTGGTGCGGCTGTCCGGCGTCTATCTGACGGGCCTGATGTATGAGCTGATTGTGATGGTTCCGGCGCTGGTGGTGTTCTTTGCCGACGGAAATCCCACTGTGGCGGGGGTTGTATTCAGCCTGCTGCTGCCGCTGCTGCTGTCGCTGCTGGTGCTGGCGCTGTCGGCAGTGTTGGGCTATGTGGTGGGACTGGTGACATCCCGGCTGAAAAACAAGAATTTCCTCACGGTGTTGCTGTCACTGGCTTTCATTGTGGGCTATTACTATGTTTACAGCCAGGCCTATGCCATTATCGGGAAGATTCTCGCTGACCCTGCCAATCTGGGCAGCAAGGTGAAAACCATCCTGTATCCCTTCTATCAAATGGGCCTTGCCGCCTGCGGCAATGGGCTGAGCATGTTGATTTTTGCCGCCATGATGGGGCTGCTTTTCGGGGCGGTGTATCTGGTGCTGTCCCGCAGCTTCTTGAAGATTGCCACCGCAAACCGGGGCACAGCCCGGGTAAAATACAGGGAAAAGGCCCTGAAAGTGGGGAACGCAAAATCCGCGCTTCTGAAAAAGGAGCTGCGCCGGTTTTTGGGCAGCCCCACCTATATGCTCAACTGCGGTCTGGGCCTGCTGTTTATGCCCATTGCCGCCGTTGCCCTGCTCCTCAAGCGGGAGGTGCTGGTGGAGATGATAAACCAATTGTTCGGCGGGGCAACGGATGTGCTGGCCCTGGTGGCGGTGGCGGCGGTTTGCGCCATCAGTTCTATGTCGGATATTTCCGCTCCCAGCGTTTCCCTGGAGGGTAAAAATCTCTGGCTGGTGCGTTCCATGCCGGTGCGTGCCGCCGATGCACTGATGGCAAAGCTGAAGCTGCACCTGTATCTGACGCTGGTTCCGACCATGGTGCTGTGTGCCGTTTTGGTGTGGGTGATTCGCCCGGCCTGGTATTTTGCGGTGCTGATTTTCGCGGCTTCCGCCGCCTTCGTCCTGCTGACCGCCGCGGCGGGCCTGTGGCTGAATCTGAAAATGCCCAATCTGAACTGGGTCAATGAGGCGGTGCCGGTGAAGCAGAGCATGAGCGTCACCCTGGCGTTGTTTGGCGGATGGGGACTGGTGATAGCCCTGTGCGGCGCCTATTATGGCCTGGCTTCCTACATTCCGGCGGTGTGGTATCTGCTGGGAGTGGCGGTGCTGCTGCTGGCCCTGTCCGGCGTGCTGGTGCGGTGGATTAAAACCCGGGGCGCTGCAATTTTTGAAGCATTGTAAGGAAACGCTTTTTTAGAATGATTCAAAAAGGATTGACAGTGGCAGAAAAATCGTGTATAGTAAGGAAAATTATCCCAAAGGAGGTACGACAATGTTCGGTTACAGCTATATTTGCAATGTGAATAATAACCAGTCCGGTAACGCAATGCAGAATCATTGCATCGGGCTTACATTGTCGTATGCTTTTTTCGGATAACCCAAACAGGAATTCGTAAAGAAACAAATGCAGTGCAAGCTCAGCCTGAAAAGGTTGCTTGCACTGCTTTTTTATTTGGGAGGAAGAAAAATGAACGCACAAATTGACATCAGTACCGTTACGCTGAAAACAGAGCGGCTGCTCTTACGCCCCTGGCGGGAAACTGACTTGCAGGACTTTTACGAATACGCACGGGTAGACGGCGTCGGGCAGATGGCGGGCTGGACGCCCCATCAGGATTTGGAGGAATCTCGGCGCATCCTTGGGCACTTCATCACCGGCAAACACACCTTTGCCCTGGAGTATCAAGGCAAAGTAATTGGCTCTTTGGGCATTGAGGAATACAGCGAAGAACATTATCCAGAGCTTTCCAACCTTTCCGGCCGGGAAATCGGCTATGTTCTTTCAAAAGCCTATTGGGGACAGGGACTGATGCCGGAGGCGGTTCAGGCGGTGATTCATTACCTGTTTGATACGGTAAAGCTGGACTTCATTTTGGTGGGGCATTTTGACTGGAACAAACAATCCGAAAGGGTTATTGAAAAATGCGGCTTCCAATACATAAAGTCCCGCCCCTATGAAACCCGATATGGAACAATTGAAAACTCTGTTGAGTCCATTTTATATCATCCGAAAGGGGGGGAGCAGTCATGTTAACTCATAAAGGCACGCAAACCATAGAAACGGAAAGGCTGATTCTCCGAAAGGCCGTCATAGAGGATGCCGAGCCCATGTTCCGCAACTGGGCGTCAAGCCCGGAAGTGACGAAATACCTGACATGGCCGCCCCACAAAAGTGTGGAGATAACCGAAAAGGTGCTGGGAATGTGGATGGACGGCTATGCGCAGGAGAAAACCTATCAATGGATGATTGTCCTCAAGGATTTGGGGCAGCCCATCGGCACCATCTCCGGCATGAACCCCAACGATGAACTTTCCTCCGTGGAGATTGGCTACTGCATTGGGAAAAAATGGTGGCATCATGGCATCGTGACGGAGGCGCTGAATGCTGTCATCCGCTATTTGTTTGAGGAATGCGATTTTAACCGCATTACCGCCAGACACGATGTGAACAATCCCCATTCCGGCGATGTGATGAAAAAGTGCGGCATGAAATATGAGGGAACCACCAAACAATCCGCCAGGAACAATCAGGGCATCTGCGACATGGCCCACTACGCCATCTTAAAGAGTGAATGGAACCGGCCCAAGCACTTTATGGATGGATTTGGTTTTGAAAATGACACCGAACTGGTGCAGGAAATCTACCGCCGCTTTGACGAAGACAGCCGCCTGAACAAATCCAAGGCGGCCCGGGTGGAATTTCTCACCACCACCCGGTATATCGAAAAATACTTAAAGCCCGGCGCAAAAATTCTGGACATCGGTGCCGGGGCAGGGGAATACAGCCTTTACTTTGCCCGCAAGGGGTACGCCGTGTCCGCCCTGGAGCTGGCAGACAGCAA
>JBGVGH010000046.1:0-4930 GCA_045121575.1 Faecousia sp. | reverse complement strand
GAGCCATCCACAGCCAGCAGCCGATATCCTTTGTATAGCTTTGGTTTGTGACACCTGTTCGTAAATTCCTGAAACAGATATTCCAGAGCTTCCGGTAGCAGTTTGCTTCTTTGCTGAACAAGAGCGGATACAGAAGCCGGTGTTTCCTTGAAAGCAAGGCAATCCAGCATTTCATCCCGCAGGGAGTGTCCTCCCATTTTTATCAACAGAGTCAGGAGCTTCTCAAATGGCAGCTTTCGATTGCGGGTAAAGTCTTTCTCCGGACAGCGGCAAAAATCCTCCGGGTGCTTCGCCATATCCCGGATCACAGAGTGCAGAGTGTTTTTTATTCGCTTCGGGTAGTTCTTCATCGGTAGTCCTCCTTAAAAATGCTTTCAAGGCGGCTTGTCCGATTTTTCTTGATTTGTCAAGTCCTGTTTCTGAAAAACACCCGAAAAAAGCCCCCTGCATCACATTTTCTGTGATACAGAGGACTTTCCTCTTAACTAAGTGACATTAGGCTCCGGCCGGGTGTTTTTTTGACTGCAAAAGGACGTTTTATACGGATATTCCATTCGAAAGTTGAAATATGTACCTTCCGTGCTGTCCGCCCTGGAGATACACACATATTTTACAGAACTTCATAGGAACTTAATATTTTTCCACTTTTTTCGTTAATATTTTATCGGTATAATGAAGCCATAAAAGAAATGAACCACATCCAGTCCGAATACCGGACGGTCAATTATATAGATTACTTCCATCTTTTTCATTTTTTCCTCTCCTCTTTTCTTGTTGCAGAAACCGCGGCCGAGCAGCCGCGGTTTTTGCATTTTATGGGAGAACGGAAGGCTCCTTACCCCTAACGCCCCCAATTTCTATGCTTATCGGCTGCACACTTGCATGGACACTGTAGGGGAGGGTCTTGACCCTCCCTAAGAGCGAAAGAAAGTACACAGTTTTTTCTGTGCAGACGGCCAAAATCTCCGTATTATCCAGCGGCTCAGACTATGCTATCAACAAGGGAGGGTCAAGACCCTCCCCTACGGAATCTCCCGGAAACCCACATGCTGCGCAAATCCGATAAGCACAAATGGTTTTTCATGAAACAATATCCCACGGAAAGGGTCTGCGAACAATTATTTTTTCATAAAAAATCACCTCCGGGGCAGAGTATCCCGTAAGAGGTGATTTTTTGATTTTATCCTATTTGCGCACCATCTTTCTGTACCTGGTGCTGATCTTTGCCATCCGGCTCATGGGCAAGCGGCAGATCGGCGAAATGGAGCCGACGGAATTCGTGGTCACCATGCTGCTGGCGAATTTGGCGGCCATCCCCATGCAGGATGGGGCCATCCCTTTGTATTCCGGCCTGGTGCCCATTCTGACCGTGCTGGGCATGGAGCTGGTGCTGTCCGGGCTGATCATGCACAGCGTGGTTCTGCGGAAATTCTTCTGCGGCAAGCCCGTCATCCTCATCAACAACGGCAAGATCATCCAGGAAAACCTCCGCCGCACCCGGATCACCCTGGACGAGCTGACGGGCCATCTGCGGGAAAAGGACGTGCTGGACATCCGGACGGTGCAGTATGCCATTTTGGAGACCGACGGCAATCTGTCCGTTTTCCCCTTCCCCAAGGAGCGCCCCGCCAGCGCCAAGGACGCGGGCATCCAGGCCAGCCGCCAATACCTGCCCATCACCCTTGTGGAGGACGGCTATCTGTCCAAGGAAAACCTGCAAAAGGCCGGAAAAGATGAGACCTGGGTAAAAACCGTCCTGCAGCAGCATAACACGGATGTCCAAAGCACCCTGCTGCTGACGGTGGACGAAGGGGACCATGTGGTCTGGCTGGGAAAGGAGCCGAAATGAAGCGTAGCTGGATCGGATTTGCCCTGCTGGTGCTCCTGCTGATGGCGGGCCTGGCAGTGACCTGGGTCATGGATGCCATCCACGACCCCATCGCGGAGGATTTAGAGCAGGCGGCGGAGTGCGCCCTGCTGGGCGACTGGGCCAACGCGGAGCGGTTTTCCCGCCAGGCGGAAGAATCCTGGGAGAAATGGGAACATTTCCGGGCCTGTTTTGCCGACCACACCCCCGTGGAGGAGGTCAGCGCCGGATTCGCGGAGGTCCACGCCTACCGCGCCGCGGAAGAACATGCGGATTTCGCCGCCGCCTGCGGTTCCCTGGCGGAAAAAGTGGAAGCGGTAGGCGACGCCCACGGCCTGTTCTGGTGGAACGTGCTGTAGCTGGACGCATCGTTTCCGTGTAGGGGAGGGTCTTGACCCTCCCTTTATTGCTGCCATTTTTCTCGGAGGGAGGAACCTTCAGGGCATCGGGGACGCCGCCCCTTACAAACGCATCCGTAGGGCGGGAGAAAAGCCTCCACCGTATTTCTTGCGCCTTTCCCCGGAAGGAAAGGCTTTTTCAGGGAGGGTCAAGACCCTCCCCTACAGGCGGGACGGCTATTCGGTTTCTGCCGTGCCCTTCGCCAGGGCCACGATGGCTTTGCCCAGTTCCTCCGCCGCCAGCATGGCTTCGGCGTGGGTGTTCCCGGCGGCGCCTACTTCGACCAGCAGCGCACCGCTGCATAGGTCCTGATTGAACCGCTGGGCCCGCAGCTGCAAGGGGCGCATGATGCCGCCGGCCTGGGTTTCCAGCTGGGCGTGGAGCTTCAGCCCCAGGGACAAATTCTTCTCGTAATCCTCGTGGTTGGTGCCCAGGACTACCATCAGCTGGGCGGAAGTCTGACCGTTCACGGTGGCCTTGGTGCGCAGCTGGCCGTTTTCCCCACCGGAGGCGTCCCGGTGGAGGTCCAGCACCATTTGAATGGTGGGGTATTCCTCCAGATAGGATTTAATGGACTTCCGGGCGTCGGTGTAGGAGCCGTTGTAGGAGGGGTAGTCGTGAAGCTCCCGGTCCTGGATGGCGGTGATGCCGTTTTCCGCCAGGATCTCTCCCACCCGGCGGCCGATGGAGAGCATGTTGTAGCTTTCGTCCAGGGTGCGCCAGTCCGAAGTCTCCACATAGTCCTCCCCGGAGCGGGTATAGCTTTCCGTGGAATGGGTGTGCAGGATCAGCACGGTGGGCGCGTCCCCATACAGATCCCACTGCAAGGGTTCGGCCAAAAGCGCTTCGATATCCGGGGTTTTATTGCAGGCGTAGTACAGTTCGATCTGTTCCGCATCGGAAAAGGACGGAATGGGCGGCTCGGTGGGTTCGGGGATCGCAGGAGCCGGAGATTCCATGAAATCCGGCGAAAAAACCTCCTGAGATGCGGAAAACCGGACGTTACGTCCGGTTTCTAAGTATATGAGGAAGGCGGCGGTATCCGGCTGGGCGAGCCAGGAAAGGATCTTTTCCGGCACCCCCGCGGCCCACAGCCGCAGCACAAGGGCGCAGGCGATGGCGGTAAGTCCCACCCGCCGTGCCCGATTGATTTGCCGCATAGCAACCCCCCTCTTTTGGAATGCAAAATTCAGAAAGATAAATGCAGAATCCTTTGCGAAGCTGTACGGCTCCTGAAGGGGAGCCTTTGGGCGCTTTCCCGCCGGTGCGGATGGCTGTCTTCATTCCGCGTTTCCCTTTGGCTTCCATTTGGGCCGGGAACGCAGTTCCACGCGCAGTTTTTGGAAAAATTCCGTCAGCAGGCGGCCGCATGCTTCCTCCCGGATGCCGCATTCCACCTGCGGGTGGTGGTTGAACTCCATGTCGAACAGAGCGCACACCGACCGCACCGCGCCGCATTTTTTGTCCGACGCGCCGTAGACCACCCGGGGAATCCGGGCGTTGAGAATGGCGCCCGCGCACATGGGGCAGGGCTCCAGCGTCACGTACAGCGTGCACTCCCACAGGCGCCAGCCTCCCAGGTTCCGGCAGGCTTCGGAAATGGCTTCGATCTCCGCGTGAGCCAGGGCGGTCTTGTCCCCCTCCCGGCGGTTGCGGCCCCGGCCTACGATCTCGTCCCCCCGGACGATGACGCAGCCCACGGGCACCTCCCCGTCGGCAAAGGCCTCCCTTGCCAGCTTCAGCGCTTCGTCCATAAAAATTTCGTCCATTGCTTCTCACTCCTTTTTCCATATCATAACCGAGAAACCGGAAAATGGGAAGCGGAAATTACGGATGCCAACAGTATAACAAAGCCTACGGGAAAATTTTGTCTAACGCCGTCCGACTGACGAAATCCAAATGATGGCGTATACTCAGGGCAAACACAACGAAAGGTGGATGCCCCATGTACATCGAATTTGAATACACCCTCTTCTCCGACCCCCAGGCGGAGGTCCCTGCCGGGTTTTGCCAGGAGTGCGGCTGCGAGTGCTACGCCCCCAGCCTGACCTGTCTGCGCTGTGAAAGGAGGGGTGCGTGATGACGCTGGTGGAATTGAGTTTCTGCTATGAGGAAGCGGCGGTTCCTCTGCGCAGGCGGCTGAAGGAACTGCGGCAGAAAATGGCAGCGGCGGAGGACCCGGAGGAGCTGTTCCACATCAAACGCCGCATCGCGGAGCTGACGCCCATGCTGACCCAGATGAACGAACTGGCGGAGCTGACCGCCCACTACTACGACAGGGGGTACTGGCGCAGTGAAAAATATACCCTTTGAGGAATACACCGGCCCCCGTCTGCCCCGGGAGGTACAGCTAAGCCGGATGCAGCGGGTGATCCGGGAGGAGCTGACGGAATTGCAGCGCTACACCATCGTGGCCTATTATTTTCAGGAGAAGACCCTGGAACAGATCGCCCTGGAGCGCAGCGTCAGCAAGAGCACCGTATGGCGCACCCTGAAACGGGCGGAGCAGAAGCTGAGACGGTTATTGTCCTATTGATGCGCAAAAAATGCAGGGCGGGGGGTATACCCCCGCCCTGCATTGGCCTGACCCGGCATCCCGTTCCGTAGGGGCGGATCTGCATGCCCCCGCCGGGCAATTACGTGACTGAGCGGCAGATATCGATA
>JBGVGH010000045.1:0-6750 GCA_045121575.1 Faecousia sp. | reverse complement strand
TTACAGGTACTTCTTGACCTCGTCGGAAAGGTTGGCGGGGTCCTCGGAAACGGTCATGGTGATGTTCATATTGTTGGCGGCGGCAAACTGGGCGCACCAGCCGATAAACTCCTCAGCGGCGGTGGGGTCACAGCCGATGGTCTTGTAGAGGTTGTCGATGAACACATGGGTAATGTCGAAGTTGCCCGCGTGCAGACCGCTCAGGAAGCCCTTGAGCATATCGGGATTGGTGATGGCATACTCCTGAGAGTCAACCAGACGCACCTTATAGTTCACATCATAGGTCAGTTTCTTGCCGTACTCGATGCACACCACATCGCCGCTGGCGTGTTCCAGGGTTTCGTGGATGGCTTCAATCAGCTTCTTGGTCTTGCCGGAGCCCTTCAGGCCCAAAATAACACGAATCATAGGATATTCCTCCTTTGCAATGCCTTAATTTGGCTTATGGTCATTCTACCAGTTCTGCGAGGATTTTGCAACCATTATTTTTGGAAATTGACGAAAAAGAATCAGGCGTTCTCGTAGCCGGGCTTGCCCAGCAGGTGGAACATATTGCGCTTGTAGAATTCCACGCCGGGCTGGTTGAAGGGATTGACCCCCAGCATATAGGCGGAAACGCCGCAGCACAGCTCGAAGAAGTAGAACATTTCACCCAGCTTGGCCTCGTTCAGCTCGCCCATATCCATGGTGATGACGGGCACATTGCCGTCCACATGGGCGGCCAGGGTGCCCAGGTAAGCCTGCTCGTCCACAAAGTCCAGGGTGCGGCCCACCAGATAGTCCAGGCCGTCCAGGTTCTTGGTGTCGGCACCCACCATGGCGCGCTGGTCGGGGGCGTCGAAGCGGATCATGGTTTCGAAGATGTTGCGCTCGCCCTGCTGAATCATCTGACCCAGAGAGTGCAGGTCGGCGGTGAACTCGGCGGTGACGGGGAAGATGCCCTTGCCGTCCTTGCCCTCGGACTCGCCGAAGAGCTGCTGCCACCAGCCGCCCATCATCTTAAAGCCGGGCTCGAAGGATTCCAAAATCTCAATGCACTTGCCCCGGCGGTACAGCAGGTTGCGCACTGCGGCGTACAGCCACACGGGGTTGTCGAAGGAACGGATGTCGTAAATCTTCTTTGCCTCGTAAGCGGCGGACATGACGGTGTTGATGTCAATGCCGGCAACTGCCATGGGAAGCAGACCAACGGCGGTCAGCACGCTGTAACGGCCACCCACCGTGGGGGGAATGATGAAGGTTTCCCAGCCTTCCTCATCGGCCATCTGGCGCAGGGCACCCTTCACCGGGTCGGTGATGGCGTAAATCCGCTCCTTGGAGCCTTCCAGACCGTACTTGCGCTCCAACATCCGGCGCAGGGCACGGGTGGCGATGGCAGGCTCGGTGGTGGTGCCGGATTTGCTGATGATGGCGATGGAGAAGTCCTTGCCCTCCAGCAGCCGCTCCAGCTCATTCCAGGCACGGGTGGACAGGCCGTTGCCGGCGAAGAAAATCTGGGGGTCGCCCTTGCCCTTGCCGATGTTATGGTTGGTGCCCTGCAGCAGCTCGATGGCAGCCCGGGGGCCCAGGTAGCTGCCGCCGATGCCCACGACGACAAACACATCAGAATTGGCGCGAATCTTTTCGGCGGCGGCGGAGATGCGGCGCATCTCGTCGGTGGGGTGGGACACAGGCAGGTTCAGCCAGCCCAGAAAGTCGTTGCCCGCGCCGGTACCCTCGGTGAGGGTCTGGTGGGCAGCGGCAACTTCCGGCTCCAGCGCCAGCAGGTCGGGCAGGGCAACCTCGCCCCACACATTGGAAATATCTACTTTGATCATTGGGATCGAACACATCCTTTCATTATTGAGCCAAAAACTCTATCCCTTATGTTACAGCAAATCGGCCCTAAACGCAAGGGAAAAGGGAAAACTTTTCCGCAAATTTTTTGAAAACTATGGATTTTGTGCCGGAGAGGATGTATAATGGGGGAGAAATACAAAAGGGGGGTAACCTGATGCGTTATGGATTTGGTGTGGATATTGGCGGAACCACGGTAAAAATCGCCTGGTTTGAGGAGACGGGACGGCTGCTGCAAGCCTGGAAAATTCCCACGGTGACGGAAAACGGCGGCGCGCAGATTCTGCCGGATATTGCCGCAGCGGTGGATGGATTTCTGAAGGAGAACGGGGTGGACAAAGCCTCGGTTATCGGCATTGGCGTTGGTGTGCCCGGCCCGGTGAACAGCGAGGGCGTGGTGAACTGCTGCGTCAATCTGGGCTGGGGTGTGATGGACATCGGCAAGGAGCTGGCTGCCCTGACGGGGCTTCCGGTGCGGGCCGGCAATGATGCCAATGTGGCGGCGCTGGGAGAGGCCTGGAAGGGGAGCGGAAAGGCATACAACTCCATGATTATGGCCACCCTGGGCACCGGTGTGGGCGGCGGCATCGTGGTGGATGGACATCTGCTCCATGGCGCTCACGGCGCCGGCGGCGAAATCGGCCACATGACCCTGAATTTTGAGGAAACGGAATGCTGCGGCTGCGGCCGGAAGGGTTGTGCGGAGCAGTATTGCTCTGCCACCGGCGCGGCACGGCTGGCGCGGCAGCGTCTGGAGCGGGATGATGCCCCCTCTGTCCTGCGGGAGCTGGAAAAGCCGGAATGCGCGGATGTGTTCAATGCCGCCAAGGCAGGCGACGCGGTGGCGCTGGAAATCGTGGAGCAGTATTTTGACTATATGGGCAAGTTCCTGGTGAATCTGTGCTGCATCGTGGACCCGGAGGTGATTGTACTGGGCGGCGGTGTGTGCGGCGCGGGACAGATGCTGCTCGACGGCGTGCAGCGGCACTATGTGGCAAGAAGCTTCCACGCCTGCCGGGATGTGAAATTCGCCATTGCCCAGCTGGGCAGCGAGGCGGGTGTCTACGGCGCGTTTAAGCTGGTGCTGGACGACTGCGGTTAATTCCATAAAAACGGGAGCGGCTCCAATGCGGAACCGCTCCCAATGTTTTTATGCGATTGCTGCGCACCCCGGAGGGGGTGTCCCTATGGAGTTTCGGAAGGGAGTGGTATTTGGAACGGGCGGGCATGTTAAAGCATCGTAGGGCAAAGGCATGCCTTTGCCGCCTGGAGCTACCAGTGTATATCCTTGCGCACCAAACCCCATTGTAGGGCGAGGTCTTATTGATTTTTGTATGATTGCCCCCGGCAATCATGGATATGCCAATTCCCTGCGGGCGCACCGCCTCGCCGCCCAGGGCAACCAGTGTATGTCATCCTGAGCGGAGCGCAGCGGAGTCGAAGGATCTCGTGGGGGAGGTGGAGATTCTTCGACTCACTTCGTTCGCTCAGAATGACAAAATTTTGGACGGTGTGCGGTGGGGTCAAGACCTCGCCCTACATTTGTTTGCAGGGTTTGGCGTGGCGGACAGTCCGGAGGATTTGTCCCTACGGGGGTTTGGAAGGGGAAAACCTCATCCGTCAGCCCTTCGGGCTGCCACCTTCCCCAAAGGGGAAGGCAGGCGGGAGGGTCATGACCCTCCCCTACGGAGATTGCGGAGCGGAATTATTTTTTCAGGTTTTCCAGGGTGGAGAGGATGACGGGGAGGGCTTCCTCTGGGTCGTCGATTTGGGACACGGCGGTTTCGATGGGGCAAAGGCCGGTATTGTCCCGGTTGCGGATGGCTTCCGTCAGGGTGCCCCAATGGGCTTCAATGCCGTTTTTCCGCAGGGCTTTTACCGCGGCCAGGCTCATCACATGGCCGTAAACCCGGCGCACCCCCAGCAGGCTGTACAGCAGAGCGGCACCCTTGCCCACCACCTTGTCGGCGGCGGAGAAGCCGCAGGTATCCTCGCCGCTTTGCAGCCATTGCAGCAGAGGCGCTACGCCCCGCGCGGTACTGCGCAGGACGGTTTCCTCCCGGCACAAAACGCAGGTGCTGCCGCTTTCCTGAAGAATTTTAATGGCGTTTTCCAAATCTGTGGGCATGGGAATGGCTCCTTTCATTTTTTCCAATTATACCGGGTTGCCAAATGAAAGTCAATCGGATAAACCGGGCAGGACGGGGAAAAATGGGCAGGGGAGGGAAAAACGATGAAACAGGACGAAAAGAAAACGGTAGACTGGGAAGTGAAGGACCCAAAGGTGCCGGTGGTGCAGTCGGGCCGGATGGAAAACCACAGGCAGCATCAGCAGGAACTGTAAATGGAAACGAACGCCCCCAACGGAAATCCGTTGGGGGCGTTATGATTAGCAGAGGCGGGCGCCGGCAGGGATGGCATCATCCACCATGATGAGGTGCAGCTTTTCCTCGCCGCCCTCGCTGTGGACGGCACTGAGCAGCATGCCGCAGGATTCCCGGCCCATCATCTTCCGGGGGGGCAGGTTCACGATGGCAACCAGGGTCTTGCCAATCAGCTCCTCGGGCTTGTAGTACTTGGCAATGCCGGAGAGAATCTGCCGGTCGGTGCCGGTGCCGTCGTCCAGGGTGAATTGCAGCAGCTTGTCGGACTTCTTGACGGGGACGCAGTCCTTGACCTTCACGGCCCGGAAGTCGGACTTGCAGAAGGTGTCAAAATCCACATTTTCGGTGGAGTAGGGTTCAATTTCCACGGTGGGGGCGGGCTTGGTCAGTTCTTCCAATTCTTTCAGCTCCTTTTCAATGTCAATGCGGGGGAACAGGGGTGCGCCGGTGGTGGTGTTCCAGGAAGCGTCGTTTGCCTCCCGGAAGAAGCGGCTGTCCCAGGAACGGCCCCGGTCGCAGACGCCCAGCAGGTCAAAAATCTTGCCGCAGGATTCGGGCATGAAGGGAGTCAGCAGCAGGGCGCTGACGCGGATGGATTCGCAGAGGTTCTTCATGACGGTCAGCAGGCGGGGCTTGGTTTCCTCGCTCTTGGCCAGAACCCAGGGGGTGGTTTCGTCGATATACTTATTCGCTCTGTCCAGCAGGCGGAACACTTCGTTCAGAGCCAGGCTGAACTGGAAGGACTCCATCTGCTTTTCATAGCCGGCGACCACTTCGTCGGCCAGTGCCTTCAGCTCGCTATCCAGAGCATCGGCAGCGCCGCCGGCAGGCAGGGTGCCCTCAAAATACTTCTGGCTCATGGCGGTGGTGCGGCTGACCAGGTTGCCCAGGGTGTTGGCCAAATCCACATTGATGGTGTTCATCAGCAGCTCGTTGGAGAAATTGCCGTCGGAGCCGAAGGGGAAGGAGCGCAGCAGGAAGAACCGCAGGGCATCCACGCCGAAGCGCTCCGCCAGAATATAGGGGTCGACCACATTGCCCTTGGACTTGCTCATCTTGCCGCCGTCCAGCAGCAGCCAGCCGTGGCCGTACACCTTCTTGGGCAGGGGGAGATCCAGACTCATCAGCATGGCGGGCCAGATAATGGCGTGGAAGCGGACGATTTCCTTGCCCACAAAGTGGACATCGGCGGGCCAGAAGGATTCCAAATCGTGATAGCGGTCATTCTGGAAGCCCAGGGCGGTCATGTAGTTAAACAAAGCATCAATCCAGACATAGACCACATGACCGGGGTCAAAGTCCACGGGAACACCCCAGGTGAAGCTGGTGCGGGACACGCACAAATCCGCAAGGCCGGGCTTGATGAAATTGTTGACCATTTCATGGACGCGGCTGCGGGGCTGGAGGAAGTCGGTGTTTTCCAGCAAATCCTGCACCCGGTCGGCATACTTGGACAGGCGGAAGAAGTAGGCTTCCTCCTCCGCATCCTGCACTTCCCGGCCGCAGTCGGGGCATTTGCCGTCCACCAGCTGGCTCTCCGTCCAGAAGGATTCGCAGGGCTTGCAGTATTTGCCGGTGTAGGTGCCCTTGTAGATGTCGCCCTTTTCATACATCATCTTGAAGATTTTCTGAATGGCTTCCACATGATAGTCATCGGTGGTGCGGATGAAGCGGTCGTAGGAAACATTCATCAGCTTCCACAAATCCAGCACGCCCTTTTCACCCAGCACGATGTTGTCCACAAACTGCTGGGGGGTCACGCCGGCGTCACGGGCCTTGTCCTCGATTTTCTGACCGTGCTCATCGGTGCCGGTGAGGAAGCACACATTGTAGCCCTGCAGGCGCTTAAAGCGGGCCATGGCGTCGGTAGCCACGGTGCAGTAGGTGTGGCCGATGTGCAGCTTGTCAGAGGGGTAGTAAATGGGGGTGGTAATGTAATAATTACCCTTGCACTTTTCACACATAAAAAAGCCTCCTGAAAAATAGAAAATCGCCCTGTGACCAATGTCAAGGGCGTGAAGATACGCGGTACCACCTTGCTTCGCAGAAAAAATTCTGCCTCGAAAATGCTGTAACGGGCACGCCCGGAAGAACCTGAATATCGACCCTTCAGCTCCAAGACCATGTTCGGCAGTGTCTTTCGTGCCCATTTCCACCAGACAGGGCTCTCTGACCGGGACGGCTGCTTACTCTTCTTTTCAACGCTTTTTAGAATATCTTCCCCATTATAGCCGAAAAATAACACCTTTGTCAATGGCAAAAGGAGAAAAAGTGCAGGAAAAGACAATAAATTGGTAAAGGATTGTAGGGCAAAGGCATGCCTTTGCCGATTGGTCGCAATGATGAACGCGGTTTGAAAAATTAGCCAGGCGGCGAGGGCATGCCCTCGCCCTACATTTTGATGCTCCAAAACAGAACACAAACCCCAATTTACAGATTTTTGAAATGGTTGCCTTTTTGGGGGCAACTATTTTTTATTTTCGGGGTAGGGATGAAAGGGAGGGGGGCTATGGACCAGGAAACGAAAGAC
>JBGVGH010000044.1:0-3490 GCA_045121575.1 Faecousia sp. | reverse complement strand
GGCTGTTTATGAACTGTTGCAGGAAAGCGGAATTTTTGTCTTTGCAACGCAACACCCTTGTTTTGTCACGTTGACTGAAAAATATATGACACCGCACAGTTACTATGATATAGCGATTGAAGGGCAACCGAAAGAGCAGATTTATTATCATCGTTCCATACAAGATATTTTTAACCTTTGTTTTAGAGCTGGATTTGTCATTGATGGATTTTATGAAGAATGTTTTAAAACCAACAAAGAAATTCCTATGGTAATGATAGTAAGGCTTAAGAAGGTAAAACGTGATAGCTTAAAATAAATTCAAGTTTGTCGGGTAAATAGCAAACCCAGCCGAGCCAGTCAACGGTCAAGATGAACGGCGCATATGCGCAGCCGTTGACAGCCCCGCCCGCCTTTGCTGGTAGGCAATCAAGGGGCGACAGCAAGAAGTGCCACCGCCCCGCACTATTATTCAGAAAGGGGAATTTCCATGACCGACCAGATAGCCTATCAAGAATATATCCAGCGCAGGTACAACGCCTTTTGCAAGACTGTTATCCGCTGTGCCGCCTTGGACAAGATTTTGAAGCTTAAACGGCAATGGGAACGGCAAGTTTCCCTTGACTATCTGATGAACGAGAAGTTTGTCCAGTTTGCCGCGTCGGAGCCGGACGAGGAATACCCATTTACCGTCTGCGGTCAGACCGTCCTGCTCTGCAACGCCGCCCTTGCCGACGCGATCTCTGTTTTGCCGGAGCAGACGCGGGAAGAAATCCTGCGCTATTACTTTCTGCGCCAGCCGCAGCGCGTGATCGGCGCGTGTATTGGCCGGTCACGCAGCACAGCGGGGCGGCATATCCAGCTTGCCTTGCAGCGGCTACGCGAAGAAATGGGGGTGAGCCGGTATGAGTAGACTTCTCCCCTATGAAACAATCCTCAAAGCCCGTGAGGGCGACCCAGAAGCCGTGAACGCTGTCCTGCTCCACTACGCCGGATATATCCGCTATTTCTCAAAAGTGAACGGGCAGGTCAACGCCGAGGTGGAGGACTATGTAAAGCAGCGGTTAATTGACTGTCAATTCAAGTTCCGGCTTGACGAACCACCGGACAAGTCATAAAAACTGAATACCAGCCGCCACCGACGCGGCCAGCGAAAGCAGTAAGTCTTGAAAAAGATTTACTGCTTTTTTTGTTGTCCGGCTCCGCTCCCGGCCATTTTGCCCCCTGCCGGTTGTAGTAGTAAGCGAGGAGGGAATTTTTCTGCCCTGGTGTTTGGCATTTGGAGCATTTACCCGTAGTAGAGGGCAAAGAGAAAGGATTTCTCCAACACCGGGTAGAAACCACTGCGTCCGGTGTCATTTTAGCGAAAGCGGGCAGGAATGCCCTTTACAGGATTAGTAGTAGCAGAAAAAGAGAAACAAACTTTTGTGGTTGCAGTTTTCCAAAAAAGTGGCGGACGGAAGTGAGAGAAAGTTTGCAGTCACGGAGAGCAAGTTTCTACCACGGTGCCAAAATCCGCAATTCTGCAGTTTTGCCCCTCGCGGGAAACTTGTTGGGGAGTGCCTTCCCCAAACCCTGCTCATGCGCCCTTACGGGCGAGAAAGGAGGTCACACCATGCGAAAGAAATACAACACGCCCCACCGCAGCCGCGTTGTGAAAACCCGGCTGTCCGAAGATGAGTATGCCGACTTCACAGCGCGGCTTGCGCCCTATGGTATCAGCCAGTCCGAATTTCTCCGGCAGGCGATACGGCGGGCGACCATACGCCCGGTTGTCCATGTGTCGTCGGTCAATGACGAGTTGCTTTCCGCTGTCGGGAAGCTGACAGCCGAGTACGGCAGGATCGGCGGCAACCTCAATCAGATTGCCCGGTATCTGAACGAATACGGCGTACCCTACAACACCCTTTCCGGCGAGGTACGCGCCGCCATATCCGACCTTGCCGTCCTCAAGTATGAAGTCCTCAAGAAAGTAGGTGACGCGGTTGGCAACACTCAAGCATATCAACTCTAAAAACGCCGACTACGGAGCCGCCGAACAATACCTGCTCTTTGAGCATGACGAATTTACCATGAAGCCCGTCCTTGATGAAACCGGCAGGCTTATCCCCCGCGAGGACTACCGGCTGTCCACGCTGAACTGCGACGGGGAGGATTTTGCCGTTGCGTGTATGCGGGCCAATCTCCGCTATCAGAAAAACCAGCGGCGGGAAGATGTGAAAAGCCACCACTACATCATCAGCTTTGACCCGCGGGACGGGCCGGACAACGGCCTGACCGTAGACCGGGCGCAGGCGTTGGGGGAACAATTCTGTAAAGAGCATTTTCCCGGCCACCAGGCCCTTGTCTGCACCCACCCGGACGGGCATAACCACAGCGGCAACATTCATGTGCATATCGTCATAAACAGCCTGCGGATTGAGGAAGTGCCGTTCCTGCCCTACATGGACAGGCCGGCCGATACGAAAGTCGGCTGCAAGCACCGATGTACCGACGCTGCCCTGCGCTACTTCAAATCCGAAGTCATGGAGATGTGCCACCGGGAGGGGCTTTATCAAATCGACCTCTTGAACGGCAGCAAGAACCGCGTCACCGACCGGGAGTATTGGGCGCAGAAAAAGGGACAGGCCGCGCTGGACAAGCAGAACGCCCCCATGATTGCCGATAGTATCACGCCCCGGCAGACCAAGTTTGAAACGAACAAGGAGAAGCTGCGGCAGACCCTACGGAAAGCCCTTGCCACCGCCGCCAGCTTTGACGAGTTTTCCTCTCTGTTGCTGCAGGAGGGTGTGACCGTCAAGGAGAGCCGGGGGCGGCTTTCCTACCTCACGCCGGACAGGACAAAGCCAATTACCGCCCGGAAGCTGGGCGACGATTTTGACCGCGCCGCTGTCTTTGCCGTTTTAGAGCAAAACGCCGCCAGAGCAGCCGAAGCGCCAGCCAGATCCCCCGATCCCCCACGCACCATAAAAGACCGCTTGCAGGTTGCCAGAGCCGAGATAGCCGCCCCGAAACAGGACGGAGTGCAGCGGCTTGTGGACATTGAGCAGAAAATGGCCGAGGGCAAAGGCCGGGGCTATGAACGCTGGGCGAAGATACACAATCTGAAGCAGGCCGCCAAAACGCTGTCCGTCTACCAGCAATACGGCTTTACTTCCCCGGAGCAGTTAGAAGCCGCCGTTGACACCGCCTATCAGAAAATGCGCCAGACCAGCGGCGAACTGAAAGCACTGGAAACGAAGCTGCAAGGGAAAAAGAAGTTGCAGCGGCAGGTGTTGGCCTACGCCCAGACCAAGGCCGCCCGCGACGGGCTGCGGGCACAGAAATCCGAGAAAGCCCGCGCCGCATACCGGCAGGCCCATGAGAGCGATTTTATCATAGCCGACGCAGCAGCCCGGTATTTCAAGGCGCATGGCATTACCAAGCTGCCCGCCCGGAAAGCGTTGCAGGCCGAGATCGAGCAGCTTATCTCCGAGAAAGACGGCCTGTATAACACCTATCACGAACAGAA